>CALLPS010000408.1 GCA_938015355.1 uncultured Pleurocapsa sp. | reverse complement strand
GCGGGGGATGGATGTGTTGCTGCCATGTCTATTGATCGTTATCTGAATCATCGCAAGTCGATTAAACCTGACTGGGATCATTCATAGCGTTCATCGGTTTTGCTTGTAGATAAATAAATAACAATAGATAAGAGACTACTTTTATTAGTAGCAATATAGCATTGGATTTCGTAAGTATTCCAATGCTGTTTTTTGAATTATTATTTGAGATAAGCAGTGGGATTAGTGAATAATGCCATATTAGTTTCTACCTGAGGAACAATCAAGCACATTATGATCAAGCTAGTTAACACAATTGCGCCTTTGATTCCACCATTAATTTTCCAATTAAAATTAAGTTTAATTAAATTATCTATAGATGGTAATAATATTAAACCTACCAGAAAAAAGAGCAAAGCGATCGCAACATAAGGCGGAGGATTCATTAAAGCGCCAAAAGCCGTCATCGTAAACAACATTCCGAGAAACCAATTGAGGCGTAACATCATTAATTTAAAACTGTGGCAAATTACACAATATAACTAGTTGCCACACTATAAATTAATTAGTTTCTGATGTCATCAGAATATGTAAAGATATATAGCATTACGGATTTAGCTTAGGACATTCAGCTTGAGAGTGAAAATTTATCCTTTATCCTTACGAGCAGATAGCTAAACTTTGTCCTAATCTAACTTTGTACGGCTATATTATCTCTGTCCACAAAAAAACGCTCATCAAACACAGATTAGACTCTAATCTAATTGATTTAAAAAGCGTTGAATTTGAACAATCGATAATTTGATTTTTAATTTAGTTTTTGCCTTAATAGCGATCGTTACCACCACCTAAGAAACTATTCAAAAAACCAAAAAACCAAAAAACTACTAGTTATCACGAGGTCTAGCTTTGTTAACTCTTAGTTGACGATCCATCCATTCTGCACCGTCAAGAGCTTCAATTGCTTTATCTTCGTTGGCTTCAGATTCCATTTCGACAAAAGCAAATCCACGAACACGACCAGTTTCACGATCTGTAGGAATATGAACCCGTTTAACAGATCCATATTCAGTAAAAACTTCACTTAGATCTTCTTTTTTTACGTCGTAGGATAGATTCCCTATATAAATTGACATGATTTGATTGTCTGCTCGATGAATGATGTGTTTAGCGAGACAAGATTATTAGAAAAGAAATATCTCAATACTTTACGGAAAAACCTTTGATACTGAATACAAACTTAATCGCTAATCTGTTGATTCTCAGAGAGTATACTAGCATTATTATCCAAGTTAATGTATCAATTTACCTGGGAGCGATCGCATTTCAGCAGATAAACTGATTACTCTTCTAAATCAACTCTTCCTCAGTGTATTTCACATTACTCATTGATCGCTATCAATTTAACCACAGCACGTATCCGCTCAAATTATTCTGATATATAGCTTTGACAACAATTATGTCTTGATGCTGACGGATTTATCAGTAGAACATATCTGTACTTAGCTATACACAAATTGGCTTGCTCACTTTAATACAATAAGATTTGTATCTTAAATCATTGTCTAAGTTATTGTTTTGATTATAAATATAACTATTTAAATCATATTTGGTTTTACTGAGCTTCTTATTAGTTGCAGTTTGAAGATCAGATCCAATCTTCGTTATCTTGATCATTCTCTGTATCATCGGAAATAGATACCCCTAAACCAGAAACAAAGGATGTCTGAGATTCTCTCGGTGCAGCTATATCTTCCTCAGTAGCAAAATTTTCATCTTCAAGCTCATCATCGTTTTCAAACTCTGAACTTGACTCACCATAAATATGCTGTTTCTCCGACTCATAACTAGCTTCTGGGAGGATTTCTGTTAGCTTTTTGCCATCAATTTCTATCACCTTCAAGTCATCAATGTAAGCTAAAAAAATATTTCCTTGAACATCACAAACTGTTGCTGAACAAGATACTTCTGACTTTTCTTGATTAAAAAGTTCACTAATAAAGCGGGATGGATTCGCCTTATCCATCTCACCATTAATTCCTAACAAGATGTATTGATTTTCTGTTCGGCGATGTTGGACAATTATTGTCATTTTTCAGTATAACTAAATTGAGTTTTTATTTTCCCCAAGTCTTGCAGACTCATCAATGCGTAACACCAGTTAATTACTTGACTGTCGCTCCATGAATACGAGCATCTGTCGTATCGTCAGTAATTCTTACTCTAGACTCAACCTGGGAAATTTGCCCTCTTTTATTGGCGTAGGGAATCGAATTATTAGCAATTAAAGCATCTAAATCTGCTTCTAAAATGCTGCGGGGTTGTTCCCCAATGGCTTCAGCGATCGCAGTTCCTTGATTGTCCATAAATAGAAAATGAGGAATGCCGTCCACTCGATAACGTAACATTTCGGGGAGCCACTTGGTATTATCTACATTGAGCATGACAAAATTAACGCGATCGCCATAATCGGCTTTAATCTGGGCTAAATCTCCTGCCATTGCCTGGCAACTAGTACACCAGTCAGCATAAAACTCAGTTAAAGTGGGTTTATTGTTGCTTAGAGCTAGGTTTAAAGAAGTAGAGTTTTTTACCTGGGATTCTAGGGACGTAGAACTATTTTCTGTTTGTAAACCCAGAAATAGAGCCGCACTTAAGACAATGGCGGCGATCGCAATTACAATATTTCTGACAGAATTATTGACTGATGGTTCTAGTGGTTGATCACTCATTAGTAAACTTATAGATAAAGATGTTGGTACGCTTCTGTTCTTTATTCTATATTTTCTGTAGCTAATAATTGGGATATATAGTGTTTCTCAAATTGATAAGGTACATTATTTTTTCCCCTCTCCCTCTTTTCCTTTACCCAAATATAACCGAGGTGTATCTCACAAAGCGCGAGAATTGCTATATAAGCATTAATTCTGCAATAACTGCGTAAAAACATTGTCAGAAAAAATACGTAGACGGAATCTAAATTAAATTGAATTAAGTAAGATCACGGTTGATTTTCACCTATATAAAAAGCCTAATATAAGTCATAAGTCAAATTATTTTGAGTTGTTGCAGTCGCAATTACTCAGAAAACAAGCACAGAAAATAAGGTTTGAAGCTATTGAAAGGTTAACAATCAGCTATAGAGCAGTTCAACAATAACCTTTCTTTGAATAATCACTTCTCTATATTGGAAAGGATTTCTAAGGTATTATACATCTTCGGACATTGTACCCCTGTGGTATAACCGCAACCCATAACGCGGGTTCTTTCCTCTTTTGCTACCTAGTAGATATTGGAGAAAATGCATAATTAGAGCTTTTGATCCGTATTTACTAGTAGCTGAAATTAAAACAAAGAGTCTTGAGTAATTACTTCCATAAAGGAGTCCGTAATGAAAATTCAAAATGTAATCGGCATTGATGGTTATACTCTATTAATATATCGTTCCTTAGATCAGCTGTATCGCTTCAGTATCATTGACTTCTCAGGTATTCCATTTAGCTTTGACAGCATCTTTTTAACTGCGGAAGAAGCAAAAGACAAAGGACTTGCTGCCGTAGAAATTGCCTGTGATTTTGATAGACAATCTTCATAAGACTTTTGGTACAAAGGGCTTGCTTGCACGTTCTAGCTGTGCCTGAATCTAGTCTGATAGATCTCGGTTAAGTTTAGGGAAAAGGGAAAGGGTTTCTCAATTGAGATTGAGATCAAGATAAACTTGAGGATAGGAAGTTTAAGTTTTGGATTAATGTAAGAATTCTGAAGGCTAATTAACGGACAGATGGTAAATTATGTTACGAATAATAAATATTAATTTCTTTTAATTACCAATCTGTTTATAAGTTAATGAATCAATTTCTTCAAGTCTTCTTAGATCCAAAGCTGGCTCCTACCGCTTTAAGAGTTTCTCTAGTTGTCGGTTCAATTTTGTTGACCATCAATCATGGTGCTGCCCTAGCTAAGGGAGAAATGACTCGCACCCGATGGCTATCGGGATTAATTACCTATCTGGTTCCTTATAGCGTTAGTATCCATGGTCAGCATACCAGTCGTTCTCGTAGTTCAATGAAGAACTAGCCCAAATTCCCCACTCTAAACTATGGTTTTTACGGTTAAAGAAGCTAAATCTGTTGATTTTAGCCAAATTCGTCAAGAAATTCGCGATTTACAGTCAAAGTTGGTGGAGTGGCGACGGAGACTGCACCAAAAGCCCGAATTAGGGTTTGAAGAACGGATCACTGCCGAGTTGATTCACCAAAAGCTTCAAGAGTGGAATATTCCTCATCAAACTGGTATTGCGAAGACGGGTATTGTCGCGACTATTAAAAGCGATCGCCCAGGAAAGGTATTAGCAATCCGCGCTGATATGGATGCCTTGCCGATTCAAGAGGCTAACGAAGTTGCTTATCGATCGCAACATGAAGGTAAGATGCACGCCTGTGGACATGATGGACATACGGCGATCGCTCTTGGGACAGCTTATTATCTCAACCAGCATAAAACTGATTGGCAAGGAACAGTCAAAATTATCTTTCAGCCCGCGGAAGAAGGCCCTGGGGGGGCAAAACCGATGATTGAAGCGGGAGTATTACAGAATCCTGATGTTGACGCTATTATTGGTTTGCATTTATGGAACAATTTACCTTTGGGGACAGTGGGAGTCCGCCCAGGAGCGTTGATGGCGGCGGTGGAATGTTTTCGCGCCTCAATTTTAGGTAAGGGTGGTCATGGGGCAATGCCCGATCAAACTATAGACTCGATCGTAGTTGCCAGCCAGATAGTTAATGCTCTACAAACAATTGTGTCACGGAATGTTAACCCGATCGATGCCGCCGTGGTTACAGTCGGGGAATTCCACGCAGGGACAGCTTTAAACGTGATTGCCGATAGCGCTAGGATGAGTGGTACGATTCGCTATTTTAATCCTGAATTGGAAAGCTTGATCCGAGATCGCTTAGAAGCAATTTTCTCTGGTATTTGTCAGATGCATGGTGCAGATTATGAGCTTAACCATTGGCAACTATATCCGCCGACAGTAAATGATCGGGCGATCGCAGAATTAGTAAAATCCGTAGCCATAGAAGTAGTGGAAACCCCTGTAGGAGTTGTGCCAGAGTGTCAAACTATGGGGGGAGAAGATATGTCCTTCTTTTTAAATGAAGTGCCTGGATGTTATTTCTTTTTAGGTTCAGCTAATCCAGCGAAAGGTTTGGCTTATCCCCACCATCATCCTCGCTTTGATTTTGATGAGACTGCTTTAGGTATGGGTGTGGAGATGTTTGTGCGTTGTGTGGAGAAATTTTTAGGAAATTGTTGAATAGTAAATAAACATAGATAATCAGATATTATCTGAAGAATTCGATAATGCGATCGCAATAGTATTAATCTTCTATAAAATAGTCAGAATCTATTTTCTTCACTTCATATTTAGCTATTGGTGTAACTCCTACATTATGCTCAATCATTAATTCAGTTAATCTACTACCATTCACTAAAATAATCTTGCTATCAATGCGAGAAATATATTCAATAGCATCTCTCGTAAAATCAGAAGTAGTTATAAATATTCCTTTTTTAGCTCTTTGTCCTTGAAGTGCACCAGCAAATTTTTGTATTTCTGGTCTACCTACAATACCTTGCCATCTTTTAGCTTGAAGATAAATAATATCTAATCCTAATCTATCTTCTTTAATGATTCCATCAATACCTTCATCTCTAGAACGTCTTAAAGCTTGACCTGCTTCTTTTCTTGAGCCACCATAACCCATGCTTATCAGTAAATCTATAACCAGAGATTCAAAAAAATCTGGAGAACATTGTTTTATGGTTTCAATTATTTTTGTAGACAAATTTTCTTGTAATTGCTGGTGAGCATTTTCTAATATTTCTTCAGGAGTTTCCAAAGAGTGATTGATTACTAAATTAGCTTCATTGTTGATTATTTTATTATTTTTTAATTGACAAAATTCTATATATTCATCATATTTTTTTAAAAAGTTTGCATTGAGAATCTCTGGTTTATTTGTTAATATTTCTAAGCCTCTTGAAGTAATCTTAAAATAACCTCTACGAGAATATTCAAGTAAACCTGCTTTTTTTAAATGAGTTCGAGTCCAACTAACCCTATTCACGAACCTAGATTGTTTACCACTTGGAAGCAATTCTTTTCTTTCGTCTTCCGTTAAATTGAATGCTTGTGTAAGATGGACAATAGCTTCTCGAAAAGAATGTTCTTGCTTATCTTCTGTAAACTCAAGAAGTGGAAGCATAATCGCTTGATAATCTGGAATAGACATTGCTCTAGAAATAAATTACAAACTCAATATTTAGAATTCCCATAAAGCAACACTTTCTATCTCTTTGATCACTTACGTCTCTCCTGTTATTTCCATATCATTTATAATTTGGTTATTGATTATTACTACAGAGTTCGTAAATTGTTGAAATTAATAGTATCAATCTCCAGTGCTTTTAAATAAAGATGTAATTTTAAATCGTCAGTTAGAACAATATATTTATTTTTAGCAAGTAATATAATTCCGCAATCTGTAAGACCAAAACGAGTAAATAATTCTTGTCCAGCTACAATATTGCTCTCTTGATATTCTTCCGTGACTTGAGAAATCAACCATTTAAATGTATCTAGACATTGTGAACGTTCAGGCTCTCCTAATTGATT
>CALLPS010000407.1 GCA_938015355.1 uncultured Pleurocapsa sp. | reverse complement strand
GCTTTACAAACTGCTCGACCATGATAGATAGTACGGATTGAATAATTTTCCCATTCTGCCTGGGGTAATAATGCCATCAAGTCTCGTTCAATCTGAATCGGATTATCAGATTTAGTCAATTTCCAGCGATTACTGAGGCGTTTAACGTGGGTGTCTACTGTTACCCCTTGAATGTTACCAAAAGCATGAGCCGATACCACATTGGCTGTTTTACGGGCAACTCCTGGCAATTTTAAAAGTTGTTCCATCTCACTAGGAACTTTACCATCAAAATCAGCCATAATCATTTGACAAGCACCCTGAATATTTTTCGCTTTATTGCGGTAAAAACCAGTAGAGCGAATTAGAGTTTCTAGTCGATCGCGATCGCAACCTGCAATACTAGGAGCATCAGGAAACTCAGCAAATAATTCAGGGGTAACTTTATTAACCCGTACATCAGTACACTGGGCGGAAAGGATTGTCGCGACTAAAAGCTGTACAGGGGTTTCATAATCGAGACTGCAAGTAGCATCGGGATATAGTTCTGTTAAGAGAGCAAAAATATCGAGCGATCGCGCCTTTAAGACCTTACTCGGCGATCGCTTTCTCTTCTGGGTTGTCTTCTTAGCAGATTTTTGAGCCACACTCTTAGGCATTCAATTTACTGAAATAAATTTTGAAAAAACGCCAGATTAATAGTGTCACGAACAATAATAAAGACACCTAAACTGAGCAATAACACTAAACCAGTTTGCATAATGCCATCTTGCAATTTACTCGGTAAAGGCTTCCCTGTGACTCCTTCCACAGTTAAAAACGCCAATTGACCACCATCGAGAGCAGGTAAAGGCAAAATATTAATAATTGCCAAATTAATACTAATTAATGCCCCAAACTGAAACAAATTACCTAAGTCATTTCTGGCTAATTCAGCGCCAACGGCGACGATTGCCACCGGCCCAGCAACCTGTTGGGCATTTTCTTGAAAATTGCTAATTAATTGCCAAAAACCTTTAACTGTTAGCTGTACAATCCTCTGAAACTCGTTGGCTCCTGCGGAAAAAGCTTCTATGACGTTTCCTGCTCGACGACGCACAATATCGCCATTGGGTGCCAGCATGACACCGATTCTCCCTTTACCATCTTGACCAACTTGTGGCTTCACATCAAGAGTAACAATTTCAGTATTGCGTTTAATCGTTAGTTTTACAATCTGATCAGCAGATTTCTGGATCTCTCGGCGCAAATTTTCTAAAGCATCAGCAGAATCTCCTAATTCTACATTATCTATTTTCAAAATAATGTCTCCTGATTTTACCCCAGCCTGAGCCGCAGCAGATTCAGCCTCACTTAATAATTGAGGTACTAATACTCCTGGTTGGTAGTTAATATCCTGAAAGCCGATGGTGAATGCCTGACCAACTAAAAGAAAGTAAGCAAAAATCAGGTTAGCGATTACTCCTGCACTAATAACGATCGCTCGATCTAATACGGGGCGATTACGCAGTAAGTTAGGATCATCCGCAGGAATAGTACTATCAGGATCATCGTCGGGAAAGCCCACATAGCCTCCTAAAGGAATTGCTCTAATGGCATATTCTGTTTCTGAACCCTGGTATTTTAAAAGAGTTGGCCCAAATCCAATGGAAAAACGGTTTACTCTGATTTTTTGCAACCGCGCTGCTGCAAAATGACCAAACTCATGAACTACGATTAACAGGAGTACGACTGATATCGCCGCTAATACTGACATATTTTAAAATATTACTTTTATAAGTGTTTCGTACGATTTACTATTTTAGAACATTCTTCTCCTTAATCTTGGTAGTATCAGGGGTTTTACCATGAGCAATAATTTAACTTGGCAACAAAACAGTAGTGAGCCTAATAATCGAGACAATTTATCAGCGATCGCCAAATGGTGGTCAAACTTAGAAGATCAGGAAATTGCTTGGCAACAAAGATTAATTCCTGAGGGTGGGGATTTACAAGATATTGATTGGCAACCACAAAAGTTTGATGAGAAGTTTATTTTATTAACTCCCCAGTTAAGAGGCATTACCATTTTTTGGCGCAATAATAAAGCAACAGAAGAGCGTAATATTACTCCCAGCAAACTACAATTAGACTTAACCAAGCAACAACTATATGTTTTTCCTCAATCCCAATCCCAGGTAGTTATTAGTATTCAATTACCTAAAACTGTATATCAGAAAATCACTGTTAAGAATCCTCAGATAGCAACGACATTTAAGGATGGTAGTGGAATTATCCTACTGCGTGATGAAACTGAAAAACTGGAAATTACATTAACTTTAGACCAGGAAAAATTAAATCAATTACGAGAACGTCTCCAAACCACCGATAATTAGAAAATTATTCCACAACAATAACTAAATGAATGAATTTTGGGATCGAGTTCTGGACTTTTGTGTGCAGACTACGGAGACAATTAGCGATCGCTTGATGGAAGACTTCGGGAAAATTCAGGCAATTCAAAAACAAGATGGTAGCCTCGTCACCCAGGCGGATAAATGGTCAGATCAGCAAATTAGAGATGCGATCGCTCTTACTTTTCCTGAACATGGTGTATTAACAGAAGAGACAGTACACATCTTTCCTGATAATGATTGGTGTTGGATTATCGATCCGATAGATGGCACTACCAACTTTACTCGTGGCGTTCCCCTTTGGGCAATTTCCCTGGGACTTCTATACAAAGGTACTCCAGTCTTTGGCTTTGTTTATGTACCACCTTTAAAACAGGCATTTCATGGCTTTTGGTATGGTGATTCAGAACTATCTGGCTACGAAGGTGCATACCGCAATAATCAACCGATACAGACTAGCCGTGGCTATCCTGGTGGGACGCAATTGTTTAATCTCTGCGCCCGCAGTAAAGCCATCTTTAAACACCCATTTCCTTGCAAAGTTAGAATGCTGGGAGTTGCCAGCTACAACTTACTACTAGTGGCATCTGGAGTTGCCATTGGCGGAGTAGAAGCCACGCCAAAAATATGGGACATCGCTGCTGTCTGGGTAATTATTAAAGCTGCTGGGGGAGATTTAGTCTTTCTGGGTGATAATTCCATTTTTCCGTTGCAACCTGGTCAAGACTATGGTGAAGTCGCTATTCCTAGTTTGGGTATCTGTCGTAGTGAACTAATCCCCAAATTTAAACCCCTAGTTGAATGTGTTTTAACTTCTCAAAAATAAACTCTGTCCATATTGTTTTATTGAAAGTAGGAATTTTAATGAAAAATCAATAATGTCAAAAAACTCTATTTTTTTATTTACACATGTTTGCAGTATCCAAATTTATCTTTTCAGATAAACCATCTAAATCAGGAAAAAGGGTAACGTGATTGATCCCATAAATATCTAAATTTTTAACGAGGTCGTATTTTAATTCTTGGGGAATTATGAACTTGAAAAAATTTTCTGAATCTGGAATTCTCATAGTTTGATTGGGAGGACTATGAACAGTAAAAACACCTTTTTGATTTAAAATTCTCGATGTTATTCCTCTTGATACAAATCCAAATCCAATTCCATTACATTGTGCATCAAGAGGAAGAGTTTCTCGTTCGACATACAGTTCAGGAATGTAGCAATATAGTGCTCCATCACAGTTATTTTGGGAAATACAAGCAAAATAAACTGCAACTAATGGGTTTAATGTCCAATCAAGCAATCTTGTTGCTAAACCGTAATGTTGAGCCTGTGCTAAACATTCCCAATCATTATCTGGTATTTGACAATATGCGATCGCTTGTTCCCGCCAGTGATGAAATCTTCCCAGATCTCGATCATTTGGTATAAAATATTTTGACAAACAATACGTGTTTCAATTTGTCACCAATGAGTTACAGAAATTAATTCTAGATAGCTCAATACTTCTATTCCTTACTAACTCCCGAATTAAACTCGTTGAACGAACGACGTTTTAAAACCTCAGATTCCGAACGAGGAAGCAGATCAAACACCTCTCGCAAAACATCATCCATCTCCTCATAGGGAACTTGTCCCTTGCCGTCATAGACTACCTTGCCTTGTTGATCGAGAATTACGGTTTCGGGAACAACACCATTGTAGTAATATGCGGGTTCTTCGGGTGTATATCGATCCTTATCAATAAAAGAATCAACCGTAACAGGAATAATACTAGCGGCTCGTCCATAAAACTCTTGCAGACGAGTCACCTGCCCTGAAAACTGCTTACAATCGCTACTGTCATCAACATAAAACACTAAAATAGCTGGCTTTTCTCGCTTCAACGAGGTCGGCAAATCCATACGAGGGGGAATTAAAGAGCCATTGCCACCAAACAAAATATAAATATTTCCTTCATAACGATCATCATCGATGTTTGCTGAAGCGGGGGCAATCCACCACGTCGAAAAACTAACTGCCATGACTAATAAGCAAAGAGTAAATCTAGTTAAAGATAAGCGAAATTTCTGCTCACTTTGTATCCTCGAATTGAACAAATGCTTGAAGTAACATTTGCCATTAGTAACAAGAGACTTTAATAATTCGATTAACACCATTCTTCAAATAAATTTATCTTATAAAGGCTTGACCAATAATCATTCGTGACAAGTTAAGATACTACGCTGTTTGTCAATTAGCTCTAAGCTCTAAGCTTTTTAAGAATTTATAGAAGCAGAGTTAGAAAGGGCGCGATCGCTCTTTTAATTGCTCTTCGATCTATATTTAGAGTCAAGCAATAAACACAACACTATATGTAGTAGTTGACTATTTCAATTTTTTCTTAAATTATCACCAATGACCAATAATACAGAGAAGGTTTTGCACCCTCGATATATAGTCAGATTTGATACAGTCTTAAGTGTATCTTTCTTTGGTCACTTGAAAACAGAAGAGATGGCGTTTTCAGATTTTTTAATTCACTTCAAGTCTAAGATCTTACTCCTGAAAAGAAAGTCGTGACTCAAAACCAAATCTCGGTTGAATTAATTAAATACAATAGCAGGGAATATCACCAAGCCTGTCAACTGCGATACAAACTATTTTTTGCCGAACACAATTTACCTTGGTCAGTAGTTCAAGATCCACGGC
>CALLPS010000406.1 GCA_938015355.1 uncultured Pleurocapsa sp. | reverse complement strand
GAAATATACCACCTCAAGCTTTTCCTGATTTAGCGATCGCTATAGATAAAATGTTGCTATTTTAAAATCTGTTAATTAACCTTTGTGAAACGAATATATACACTGTTTTATAAAATAAATTCTGATCTTCGTCGTACTCCTATAGCCTGGCAACAACTTTCCCATCAGAAAATTAGGCTGTTGGTGGCAATCTTGGGAGTGGCATTTTCCATTATCTTGATCTTCACTCAACTTGGTCTGAGGGCAATGCTGTTTGATGGCGTAACCTTATTACCTGAAAATCTTAACGGCGATCTCTATCTACTATCGACCTTTGCTGAGGAAATGGATGATAGCTCTTTTCCCAGTATCTATCTTTATCAAGCAGATGCGATCGCTGGGGTAGCTGATGCTCGACCATTTTATATTGGTACAGGAAGATGGGTTGACCCAGAATTACTGGAGCCATCGGCACAAGAGAAACAAAATGGAAAAGTTGAGTCATCTTATATGCAGATCTTGGCATTTAATCCCAACAAACCAGTCTTTAAAATTCCTGAAATCAACCAGCAACTAGATCTTTTAGCCGTACCTGGAGGCATAGTAACCGTTCACTCCCCCCTCAAAAGCGATCGCAGCTGTCATCTTTTATTCCCCCCCTCCAAAAAAGCAAGGGAAAATTGGGACAAAGCACGAGCACAATTTGTCCATTAATTAACTGCTAACAGGAAATGGTGGTGGAGCAAGACCTCGTCTTGCTAACGCTAAAACCGAAGCCATGTAAGTCCAAGGATTAATTTGCCTGAGACGACAAGTTTCAATCACGCTTAACAAAGAACTATAAGCCAAACTTCCTTCTTTTGTGCGAGTTCCAAAGCCAATCTGCCGAGCAATTACAGCATGGCGTAAAGCCCTTTCCGCTTCATTATTGGTAGGAGGTAAATCAGGATTTTTCACAAAAGCGACCACTGCATCCCAGTCGTTGAGTATTTCCTTAGCTAAAGCTTGTAACTTAATATGGTCGACTTTTTTGCCTAGATGACAGACTCTTCTCAGACCAGCGATTCGTTTCCGAATCAGACGATTATCTTCACTGGCATTCGCAATGGTGGCAATTAATTTTTTTAAATCGTCTAAAATCCATTGTCCGATTTGGGCAGCTTTTTGATTAATCGCACCTGTTATGGCAATTGCTTTACGAATCAAGTGTGCCAAACATCTCTGTCTTTTCGGGTGAGAACGATAGGCAGCATAACCATCGCTGACTAACCAACCAATAAAAGCTTCTGTGATCAGATGGGACAATTCTTCTTTTCGACGAGAACCAATATGAAATACTGCGGTTTTAGTACTGAGCGCCACCCATAACCAATGGAGTTTGCCTTGTTCGTACCAATGAGTTTCATCCAAGTGAAGGATATCTGCTTGTTGTAGTTGTTCTACTAACTCCTCTACCACTGGTAAACAAGCAATTCCAGTCTCTCTAATACATCTATCTATCGTTCCGATACTCAGTTCTGTGTTAGTCCAATCTTTTAAAAACTCTTGAATCTTGGTACGACTCATTCGGTAGCGAACGCTTAATGAAGCAATGAAGGTGGCGAGGAATGCTCCTCCCAAAACATACTCTGTAAGTTGTAAATCTTTGCTACGTCCTTCTACTTCAGAAATATATCCTCTACCTGGTTGAGCATGGGTACAATGACCACAGCTACAAGTTGTTCGATAGTAATGATGTAATTGAGTGACTACCCGAAATCCAAATAATTCCGGTTCTAATTCCAGGACATAATATCCCATATACCTTTGGGAATCTAATTTGCTTAAATCCTGATTACAAGCCGAACAAGTACTAGGATAGTGTGGAATGATTACTTCCGCTTTTAGTGGTTGACTGCGCCCAAATCCTTGCCCTCCTGGTTGTTTCCCTGGCTTCCTCTTCGATTTTTCCTTCTTTTCTTTTCCTGAAGATTCATCTCTTTGCTTCTGCTCAGTTGTGGTCTCACTCTTTTCCGATTCTGAACTTTGAACCGACTCTTTTGTTGTTGATTTTGAAGTGTAAGGATTATCGAGCGATGGAGGTTGAGAGCTATTTTCTGAATTCTGTTGCCGTTTTTCCCATAAATCTGTGGCTAATTGATGTAAATTTTTGGCAACTTCCACTAATCTCTCTTTTGCGAGAGACTTGAAGTAGTCTTCATTCATCTGCGCCAAGTCATCTTTATCTAATTGAGCCATATTTTTAACATACACCACAAAGTCGCAGTTGGCTCATTTTTGGCTGGGGGGAATGAACGGTTACGGAGGCATATTGTACGATCGCTTTGCTAAATCTGAGTTGGGAGATGTGCCACAAATGGTTACAGATCAAGGTATGGTTTCCAGTATTTTAAATAACCGTCGAGTTACTGTAATGGGTTTATTTAATCTTGGTAGTACCTTCTTTTTTGAAGGGGTAGCAGTAATGAGCGACTGGAATTATTCCCTAATAAAAGAGGGTAATGACCTAGACAAGGTAACTGTCGGAGTCTTATCTCTTGAGCCTGGGGCAGATCCTCAAGTTGTTACTCAGCGGATTCAAGAGACTTTGAGTAAGGATCTAAAAGTATTAACTCCCACTGAATTGGCTCAAGGAGAGCAAGATTATGTCGCGGGGTGGGCTCAAGGGAAAGTGTTGAATTTTGGGGCAGTGATTGGCTTCATTGTCGGTATCATCATTGTCTACCAAGTAATTTACACCGATGTTAGTGAACATTTACCTGAATATGCCACCCTCAAAGCCATGGGCTATAAAGACCGTGATTTGTCCTTAATTGTGTTGCAACAATGTTTGATTTTAGGAGTTATGGGCTTTATTCCTGGCTATCTTATTTCCCACGTTATCTACTATTTGATGACAACTTATGTTGAACTGCGGGTGAGCATGAACACGGGAATTGCCCTGCAAGTCTTTGCTCTTAACATTTTAATGTGTATTATCTCTGGTGCGATCGCGATCAGAAAACTGCGTACTGCCGATCCTGCGGATATTTTTTATTAGATTTTAATTTTATTCAAAGTTTAATTAGCTACAATTAGCTAGCTCACTTTGTCAAACACAAAAGTAATTTCAATAACACTTTGGCATCATGTTTTCTTTCTTAAATACAACTAAATCAAAGATTCTTCATAGTTTATCCCAACGTTTTTTCCAACTCGTTGCAATTTCATTAGTAACAACTATTGTTTTTGGCTCTCATCAATCTTGGGCGGGAGATGATAAACCTAGTTGGGGATATGGCGGTGCTTCTAATCCTTCTCAGTGGAGTGAAATAGCTCCTGAATTTGAGGCCTGTGAACTAGGACGAGATCAATCTCCGATTAACATTATCGATCCAGAGCAATCAGAACAAACTTCAACCATTGATTTTGATTATCAATCAACCACGGCTAAGGTAGTTGACAACGGTCATACTATTGAAGTTCAATTTGAGCCTGGAAGTAGTATTACTATCGATGATGAAGTTTATCAACTCCTACAATTCCATTTTCATACTCCTAGTGAACACACAATTGATGATAAAGCTTCCGCCATGGAAGTTCACTTTGTACACCAAAACGAAGCAGGTAAATTGGCTGTTGTCGGTATTCTGATGAATTCTGGAGCAGAGAATCCAGTTATTGCTAGTATTTGGGATGCTATTCCTGATAATAATAAAGCACAAGAAGTGAGTAATATGTCCCTTAATGCCGCAACTCTATTACCTGATGATAAAACTTTTCTTAGTTATACTGGCTCATTGACAACCCCCCCTTGTAGTGAAGAAGTGAGTTGGAATTTGCTTGTAGAGCCGATAGAGTTATCTCCAGAACAAATTGCTACCTTTGAAAGTCTTTATCCTTATAATGCGAGACCGATTCAGCCTCTAAATGGTCGCTCTGTAGATCTCAATTAACTTTCAAGGAACAAATTAGTCTGTGGAGGCTGGTTAAGGGGAAAGGGGGAATGGGCAAAGGATAAATTACGTCCTAATAACCTTTCAACGAAGCTTCTTGGTCAACATTCCCTAGCGTCGTCTATCACGGATACCGCGACCCATATAAGACGACGGGGGGTCTGACCGCTAATTCTCACCAAGCGTAAATTAGCTTAACCATCCTTTGAGACGGCGAGCTACTTGAGGACGACGTAGCTTTCGCATTGCCTTGCTTTGGATTTGGCGCACTCGCTCCCGTGATAGGCTAAACATTCCTCCTACTTCTTCCAACGTATAAGGCTGACTTGTCGATAAGCCATAACGTAAACAAATTACATCTTTTTCCCGTTGTGTGAGCACATCATCAAGAACATCAGTAATTTCCTGACGCATCATGGTTTCATTCATCCGCTCTTCAGGAAGTTGGAGATCGCTATCTTCTAGCAAGTCTACTAACTCAGTATCCTCTGCTTTCCCCACCCGATGATTCAGAGACAGAGACTGACGGCGCAACTCTAATAGTTGACGTAGCTGAGAAACAGATGTTTTTAGCTCTTTAGCTAGTTCAGTTTCACTAGGATTACGTTGCAAATTCTGCTTCAGATTCCGCTGTGCTTTTTTGAGCTTATTGAGTTTTTCGACAATATGAATTGGCAAGCGAATGGTACGAGCATCGTTAGCAATGGTACGAGTAATTGCCTGACGAATCCACCAGTAAGCATAGGTGGAAAACTTGTAACCTTTGTTCGGATCAAACTTCTCTGTAGCTCGATTTAAGCCGATCGCCCCTTCTTGAATTAAGTCTAGGAAAGGTACTCCACGGTTAAGATATCTTTTGGCGATCGATACTACCAATCGCAAGTTGGAGCGAATCATTTTGCGCTTGGCTACTTTTCCTCGATATAGCAAAAGATCTAGCTGCCTTGGAGACTCTAATTCCAATGCGGCTGCTATCTCAGCTGGAGTCGGTGGCTGTTGTTTCTCCTCTGCGAGTTTTTTCTTGGTTGTCTCAACTTGCAGCATTAACTTGACATCGTTAGCCAAGATAATCTCTTCTTCTGCTGTTAACAAAGGATAACGAGCCATTTCCTTGAAAAATGCACCAATATTATCTTCTAGGGGCAATTTGCGACGACTGCCAGTGCTGGGAATGTCCTGCTGTCCTCCAGAATATTCTGCTTCTACTAGTCTTAAATCTTCATTTATGTTTTCGTCAGCCTCGCTTACAGAAATATCTATGGTGTAACTCTCACTTTCTGTCAATTTCATTGTAGTCATGGGCTTTATTCCTATTTTTTTTAAAATGCAGTATCTTAATATCTGACAGGGAGTTTATGATCGTTTTTGGTTGAAAAAAAAGGATTTTTTATTGATATTACTTCTGCTAATCAGCAGCTAAAATTTTTGGCTAAAAAGAGAAGGAGTGATTAATAAGTAATGTAACTTTCTCCGAAGAAAAATTTATTTTGTGAATTTAAGTTGTGCTTTAATTATAAAAATCTCATGCTTATGAGTTTTTACTCCAAAAACACATCTTTTCTTAATATTATTTTTGCTTATAGTAAGGTATATGCGGCAATAATATATTGCTCAACAACATGATGCAATTGGGTTACAGCAATTATTATTAGTAAGCTTTTGTAAATAAAAGTAAATTATTAATTACGAAAGCTTTCATGAGATTATGCTTAATATTCTTTCATAAACTTCAAGTAAAAAATGTAACTCTCTTTACTTTAAATTTGAATTTGTAATAGAGTTATGACTTTTGCTTCAAGAAATATTGTGTATTTCAAAAAACATTATTCAAATATTATCCGTAAGTAAAATCATTAAAATAGTTATTTATTACACATGCTATCTAAGTACAAGCTTGAATAAAAAAAGAAAAAAGATTAATTTCATTTGCCGCAGATACTAAACTGATGCTGAATCAAGATCAACATTGGTTGAGTATGTTCTAAATCTTGATTATCAATAAAGCCAGTTAAACTTCTGACTATATAATTAGTAACTGTATTCTTATAGTCCGAATCACCAAACAAATTCTTGATGCTAACTGATACTGGCAATGGTGTCTTTCCTAAAAATAGGTGCGATCGCTCTTTATACGAATCTGCCACTCAGATGAGTTTGTTGGCAGCCGAACCCCAATCTAGCTACGAGGTTGATTCTCAGCAATGGGTTGAGGTTTTAGTTGATTTTCCTGGAACTCAGGGATTATATACCTATAGTATTCCCGCAGACTTCAGGGTAAATTCTGGAGATATTGTCAGCATCCCTTTTGGGGCACAGATCATAGGAGGGATTGCAATTCGTCTCCTCTCAGCACCCCCAGAAAACTTAGATCCTCAGAGAATTCGTGGGGTTGAAGATGTTATTACGTCGGGATTTTTTCAGGATACCTATTGGCAGCTATTAGAAAAAATTGCTAATTATTACAGTACAGATTTAATCAGTGCCATTCGGGTGGCGCTTCCTCCTGGATTATTAGGGCGATCGCAAAGAAGAGTGAAATTAAACACGGAAAGTATCCCCCCAGGTGCCGAAACTTTTTGCAGTGTCGTTGCGGGACAAGTTTTAAGACTGCTGCAAAGTCAGAAAGAGGGGGATTATAGTGTTAATTATCTGAGAAATCAGATTAAAGGAGCTAGTCGTGGTATTCGAGAATTAGGGAAACGGGGTTGGATTGAAAATTATCTAGAGCCCCCTAAGCGAGTCAAACCGAAATTAAAAACAGCCATTACTTTAGTGGCAAAAAGTTTTCTCAGCGATTTAACCAAGCGACAGCAAGAAATCCTGCAAGTCCTGAAAAATAGGGGGGGAGAATTATGGCGCAAAGAATTAATCGATCTTTGTGGGACTACCTTTGAGATGGTGAAAAAGCTGGAAGCCAAAGGCTATGTCGTTATCTCTGAACGGGAAATTTTACGAAAAGAACAAGGGGTACTACACGCAGCAGATCAGCCCAAAGAACTAAATCCAGCACAAGCTAATGCTCTGACGGTGATTAATGCTCAACAAGACTATGCCCAGATTCTTCTACACGGCGTAACAGGCTCAGGTAAAACCGAAGTTTATCTTCAAGCGATCGCACCTATTTTAAAACAGGGAAAATCAGCTCTGGTATTAGTCCCCGAGATTGGTTTAACTCCCCAGTTAACGGATCGGTTTCGCGCCCGCTTTGGCACCCAAGTATGTGTTTATCACAGTAGATTATCTGCGGGGGAACGTTATGATACTTGGCGACAGACGATCCAAGGAGAACCCCAGGTAGTAATTGGCACCAGATCAGCGATTTTTGCCCCTCTGCCAAATTTGGGTTTAATTGTTCTGGATGAAGAACATGATTCTAGTTTCAAGCAGGATCGTCCCACACCCACTTATCATGCCTGTAAAGTTGCTCAATGGCGGGCAGAGTTAGAGAATTGTCCTTTAATTTTGGGATCGGCTACTCCTTCCTTAGAGAGTTTGGTGGCGAGTAGAGGGTTAGGAGAGACTGGGGAGATTGGGGAGACTGGGGAGATTGAGGAGACTGGAGAGACTGGGGAGATTGAGGAGATTGGGGAGACTGGGGAGACTGGGGAGATAAGAGTATCTCGATCAACGTATTATTTATCCCTACCTGAAAGAATTGGCGATCGCCCTTTACCTCAAGTATCAATCGTTGATTTACGAGCAGAATTGAGCCGTGGTAATCGTTCCATCTTTAGCTTGTCTTTGCAAAAAGCGATCGCCGAAATGCAATCTCAAGGACAACAGGGCATTTTATTTATTCCGCGACGGGGACACAGTACCTTTGTTTCTTGTCGCAGTTGTGGCTATGTGATGGAATGTCCTGACTGTGATGTTTCTCTTTCCTATCACTATGCTCATGAGGGGGCAGCAAAACTTTTACGCTGTCACTACTGTAACCATACTCGGATGCAGCCTGATAGTTGCCCAGAATGTAGTTCCCCCTATCTCAAATTCTTTGGCAGTGGAACCCAAAAAGTGACTCAAGAATTGGCTAAATTATTTCCTGAACTTAGATGTATTCGTTTTGATAGTGACACCACCAGAAATAAAGGCGCACACCGTCAATTAATCGATCGCTTTATCCACCAAGAAGCAGATATTTTAATTGGCACCCAAATGCTCACCAAAGGGTTAGATATTGCGGGGGTAACTCTAGTAGGAATTGTGGCAGCGGATGGTCTATTACATCGCAGTGACTATCGAGCAGCAGAAAGAGCTTTTCAAACCTTAACTCAAGTGGCGGGGAGAGCAGGGAGGGGAGACATACCAGGTCGAGTAATTGTCCAGACTTATTCTCCTGAACATCCAGTAATTCAGGCGGTTAAAACCCATGACTATCATAATTTTAGCACTACCGAATTGAGCCAAAGAGCCGAGTTAAATTATCCCCCCTACGGCAATTTAATCTTAATCAAACTAAGTAGCATTGAACCGCAAGAAGTAGAAAAAGCAGCCCAGACCTTAGCAGACCGATTAATTGATACCTTAAGTGCAGAATACGAAATATTAGGGCCTGCCCCAGCTAATATCATGCGAGTTGCCCGTCGCTATCGTTGGCAAATTCTGCTCAAATTTCCCCCAGCAGCTAAAGATAGTTTGCCTGATTTAAATCTAATGCGATCGCATTTACCCAAGTCCGTCAGCATGACCATTGATGTCGATCCCATCAATATGGAATAGGCTCTAATTTGACAAGGCTTAGAGCTTAGAGCTTAGAGCTTAATATTATTTTTTCTTCCATGAACAAATTTAAATCTTTAGCTAAGTTATATATGTTTACGGAGATTTTAATCAACAGCCGATATGCGAGATTTTGCTCAAATCCAAAAGACCAAGTACGACGTAATTATTATTGGGGGTGGAATTAATGGTGCGGGAGTTGCCAGGGATGCTGCCTTGCGAGGTTTAAAAACAATCTTAGTCGAGAAGAATGATTTTGCTAGCGGCAGCTCAAGCTGGTCTAGTCGTCTGATTCACGGTGGTTTGAGGTATTTAGAGTATTTCGAGTTTCCCTTGGTTAGAGAGTCCTTAAAAGAGCGAGAAGTATTGCTACGCACTGCACCTCATTTAGTTTCTCCTCTTCAACTGACAATTCCTATTTATGGCGATCGCTCTCGCCCCTATTGGAAGATTTGGGCGGGAATGATTCTCTACGATCTGTTTAGCTTTGATAAAACTCTGCCTGTACATCGTATGTT
>CALLPS010000405.1 GCA_938015355.1 uncultured Pleurocapsa sp. | reverse complement strand
GAAGAGCCAGCATATTCTTTTGGAGAGATGCGATCGCGCTATTAAGCTGTTTCGCCGCCCTTCTTCCTGCGGCGGCAGGGTTATTTAGTTCATGAGCCAATCCTGCGGATAATTTACCCAAGGCGGCTAATTTTTCTTGCTCACGCAGCTTTATCTCCAAGTCCTTAGAACGTTCTGCTAAGGCGGGGACAAAGACATCAATACTTTGGGGACAAGCTTTGAGGAGTTCTTTAAAATCTTCAAATTGAATTACCTGGGTTATCTGAGTACTAGTGGCAGTTGTCTCAGAAACTCCACCAGTCAACATAGTTAGATTCCCAGTAAATTCCCCTCGGCGATGGAGCGTAACGACAATTTCCTCCATCCCCAGATATTTGGTAATTTTTATTTGTCCAGACAAAACAATATAAAAACCATAAGTGGTGTCTCCCTCCTGAAATAGGATATCTCCCTGCTCAAGGGATAAAACTGTGCCACAAGCTGCCAAATCTTGGAGATACTGATCTTCTAATACGGGAAAAAGAATTGAATCGGATCGTGTTTCGGACATAGTAATTTAGATTAAAAAATATTAATTAAATAATCGTTAGAAGGCATTAATGCCAAAACAACAACAAGAATGCGAAAAAAATATTTTTTTTGCTTTTATTCTGGGATTAGACAATATCAACACTCTTATTTAATCTCAGAAATATCAAGATAATGATTTGCTCTGTTATTTGTATTCTATCTTGAAGTTATAAATCATACTAATTCCGCCTCTTATAGATATATTATTTAACGGTTGCTCACCATTTCTGCTCACCATTTCTGATCGCAATTGTTCTGGAGAACTTCGGGCGGATTTTGACGACGACGACGATACCAAGTTGCGCCTCCTGCTAACATCCCTGACAAAGTAAAGCCAGTCATCAGCATCAAAAGATTGCCCTGAGACAACTGAGTGATTCCTGCGCCAATCATCACGAAAGGTAGCACTCCTGGTAAAGTACCGAATAGAGTACCAACGAAATAATCTTGGAATTTGATTGAGGTTAAACCAGCGGAAAAGTTGACAATACCGTAGGGGATAATCGGCAATAGACGAATGGCAAACATATAAAATAGACCCCCCTGACTTATCTCAGCGTCTACAGCATGCCAACGTTTCCCTAGTTTTTGACTAATAAATTCTCTCCCCACTGTCCGACTAAAAATGAAAGCGATCAGCGCCGCCACTAATGCCGCTACCGTAGTCCATAATGTTCCCCACCAGACTCCAAAAATTGCCCCTCCCGTCAAGTTCAAAGGAGTTGAGGGTAAAATCAATAGGGTGGCAATTGTGTAGAGAACTATATAGATAATTGGCGCGAAAATTCCCATGGTTTCTAGCCAGATCTGTAGCTGTTGGCGATCTATGCCACCGATAATTACTACGCTGATTCCTGTAGCCACAATGCAAAAAACAGTTAATAAAACAATGCTATGTTTGAACTTGCTCATTTTGCGATCGCATAGTAATCTTTCATAATCTAAATTTTTTAATGATCAAGACTGTACAAAAAATATTGGGGGGATTTGGAACCATCGATGGTGCCACCTACCCCTTTAAAGCTCTAGTTGCTTTTATCAAAAACCCTCACCTAATCAAATATATCGCCATTCCAATTCTAGTCAATATCGTAGTTGCGATCGCACTTTATAGCGGTTTACTTTATTTTGGTTGGCAGATTGTTGATGGAGTTCAAGGGGATATTAGCACCTGGATCAATCAGTGGATTGCTAGTTTACCTCAGTGGTTGGAATTCTTGACCTATCTTACCTCTGGTTTAATTTTCATTATTCGCTTTTTCCTCATCGTTATGCTACTGATTGCTACTGGTTTTGTCTTGACTCAATTTGGGGTATTGTTAGGGGCACCTTGGTATGGTCAACTATCAGAGCAATTAGAAAAGTACCGTACAGGAAAAGTCGAGCTGATTGAACTAGATCTAGTCAGTGATTTAACCAGAGCAATCTTATATGAGCTCAAAAAGTTAGTCTTAATTGCGGCAATAGGTATTCCCTTACTTTTAATTAATTTCTTTCCTGGAGTCGGTACTGTTGTTTCTGGCGTTGGTTCATTTATGTTAACGACGATGATCGTTTCTCTGGATTTCCTCGATTCTTGTCTGGAAAGAAGACGTTTAAAATTTCGCCAAAAGCTGGGAATTGTCTATAAAAGTCTACCCGCTAGCGGGAGTTTCGGCTTAGTCTGTTTGGGGCTAATTAGCATTCCTTTGGTCAATTTAATCACGATTCCTTTGTGTGTCGCTTCAGGAACATTATTTATTTGCGATCGTGTATATAAGTAGGTAGGCGAAATAATTTATAAGACCAAGACCCGAATGTGAAATCCCAGTCCCTAGTCCCTAGTCCCTAGTCCCTAGTCCCTAGTCCCAAAATAAATCATCTTATATTTAATTACACCCACTTACTTAATTAAGGATTTAGCTTAGGACATTCAGCTTGAGAGTGTAAATTTATCCTTTATCCTTTATCCTTTATCCTTACGAGCAGATAGCTAAACTTTGTCCTAATCTAACTTTGTACGGCTATATCTTGGGCTTTCCCCTCCTCCAGTGAAGAATAAAAAATACTCTACCTAATTAATTTCAGTAGAGTAAAAAATAGTGAGTTTACAGAGTAGATAAACCTACTAATTTAGTAAGCAAAGTTACAAGTTAAGCTTCACTTTCAATATGAAGGAATAAAAGACCCATGACTACTGCTGGCATTAACCAACAAACTAGTGGAATTAAAATCCAGGGTAAAAAAGAAGCTGTATAAGCACCTGTCATAATTTGATTCTCCTATTAATATTGTTGAGTTCTACTGAGTTCTACAAAAAAACTATTATCAATCGATGAAGCTGAAAACAGTTAGAAGTTAACTGTTCCTCTTAAGATGCT
>CALLPS010000404.1 GCA_938015355.1 uncultured Pleurocapsa sp. | reverse complement strand
AAGCGCGGCATTTTCGATGCCGTGGATGACTGGCTCAAGCGCGATCGCTTCGTATTCGTAGGATGGTCTGGTATTCTGCTCTTCCCCTGTGCCTATATGGCAATTGGTGGTTGGCTAACCTGCACCACATTCGTAACATCTTGGTACACTCATGGTTTAGCAAGTTCCTATCTAGAAGGATGTAACTTCTTAACTGTGGCAGCTTCCACCCCCGCAGACAGCATGGGTCACTCCCTGTTGTTTCTTTGGGGTCCTGAAGCAGGCTGGAGTTTCACTCGCTGGTGTCAAATCGGTGGTTTGTGGGCTTTCATCGCACTTCACGGTGCTTTTGCCCTAATTGGCTTTATGCTACGTCAGTTTGAGATTTCTCGTCTTGTCGGGATTCGTCCTTATAATGCGATCGCTTTCTCTGCGCCCATCGCCGTATTTGTCTCGGTATTTTTACTTTATCCTTTAGGACAATCAAGCTGGTTCTTTGCACCTAGTTTGGGAGTAGCGGGTATCTTCCGTTTCATCCTCTTTGTCCAAGGTTTCCACAACTTCACTCTGAATCCCTTCCACATGATGGGAGTAGCAGGAGTACTTGGTGGAGCATTGCTTTGTGCGATTCACGGAGCAACAGTAGAAAACACTTTGTTTGACGATGGTGGACAAGCTAACACTTTCCGTGCGTTTGAACCAACTCAAGCAGAAGAAACCTACAGTATGGTGACAGCAAACCGTTTCTGGTCACAGATCTTCGGGATTGCTTTCTCTAACAAACGTTGGTTGCACTTCTTTATGCTGTTTGTACCTGTAACAGGACTATGGATGGCAAGCATTGGGATTATCGGGATTGCTTTGAACTTGCGGGCATACGATTTCGTATCACAAGAGTTGAGAGCAGCAGAAGATCCTGAATTTGAAACTTTCTACACGAAAAACATCTTGCTCAATGAAGGTCTAAGAGCATGGATGGCAACTCAAGACCAACCACATCAAAACTTTGAATTCCCAGAGGAGGTTCTACCACGTGGTAACGCTCTCTAATCCTGCTAGTGCAGGTCGCGACATTGAATCCACGGGCTTTGCCTGGTGGGCAGGTAATGCTCGCTTAATTAATCTTTCAGGAAAGCTATTGGGTGCACACGTTGCCCATGCTGGACTGATCGTATTCTGGACTGGTGCAATGACTATCTTTGAAGTTGCACACTATGTTCCTGAAAAGCCCATGTATGAACAGGGCGTAATCCTTATTCCTCACCTAGCTACTTTAGGTTGGGGTGTAGGACCTGGTGGAGAAGTTATTAGCACTTATCCCTATTTTGTAGTTGGTGTATTGCACCTTATTTCTTCTGCTGTCCTTGGATTGGGTGGTATTTATCACGCTCTCCGTGGACCAGAAAAACTAGAGGAGTATTCCAACTTCTTCAGTCAAGACTGGAAAGACAAAAACCAAATGACCAATATTATTGGTTACCATTTAATCCTATTGGGTTTAGGTGCATTGCTCCTAGTATTTAAAGCGATGTTCTTTGGTGGTGTCTACGACTCTTGGGCTCCTGGAGGAGGAGATGTACGGATTATTACTAATCCTACTCTTAACCCCGCCACAATCTTCGGTTATCTAACTGCTGCTCCCTTCGGTGGAGAAGGTTGGATTATTGGGGTGAGCAACATGGAAGATATTATCGGTGGTCATATTTGGATCGGCTTGATCTGTATTTCTGGCGGAATCTTCCATATCTTGACTAAGCCCTTTGGCTGGGCACGTCGTGCTTTAATTTGGAATGGTGAAGCTTACCTTTCCTATAGTATTGGCGCGGTATCTTTGATGTCCTTCATCGCTTCTTGTTACATCTGGTTCAATAACACCGCTTATCCTAGTGAGTTTTATGGCCCTACCAACGCAGAAGCTTCTCAAGCACAATCTTTTACCTTCCTAGCTCGTGACCAACAAATGGGTGCGAATATTGGTTCTTCCCAAGGTCCTACAGGTCTTGGTAAATATTTAATGCGCTCTCCTACTGGTGAAATCATTCTCGGTGGAGAAACCATGCGTTTCTGGGATTTCCGTGGTCCTTGGTTAGAGCCCATGCGTGGTCCTAACGGTATCGACCTTGACAAAATCAGAAATGATATTCAGCCTTGGCAACTGCGTCGTGCTGCTGAGTACATGACTCATGCTCCTAATGCTTCAATCAACTCGGTTGGTGGTATTATCACTGAGTCTAACTCCTTCAACTTCGTGAATATTCGTCAATGGTTGGCTGCATTCCAATTCATTCTTGCTTTCTTCTTCCTAGTTGGTCACTTGTGGCACGCAGGTAGAGCAAGAGCTGCTGCGGGTGGTTTTGAAAAAGGAATCGAACGCGAAACCGAACCAACATTATTTATGCCTGATTTAGACTAATTAGCTACTAGCGTTACATTTAGTCCGATTAAGGATTCATAATATAGGTAAGCCTCTACTACATGGTGGAGGCTTATTTGTTGGAGATACTACTAAATTATTTTTATTTTATAAAATGCCAGATTTAGAGAGAATTGCTAGTCAATTAGAAAGTCCTAATTCCAAAGATCGTTTATTGGCTTTAACCTCTTTGAGGGGAGTTGCCGCCGAAGATGCTGTCCCGTTGATTAAGAAGGTTTTGCATGATGAAATACTTCCTGTACGTTCAATGGCGGTTTTTGCTTTGGGTGTAAAGCCGACGGTAGAATGTTTTCCGATATTAATCGATTTACTGGCAAGTGATCCAGATTACGGTATTCGGGCTGATGCAGCGGGAGCCCTAGGCTATTTAAATGACATTCGTGCTTTTGAACATTTAGTTAGGGCTTTTTATGAGGATACTAACTGGCTTGTCAGGTTTAGTGCTGCGGTCTCTTTAGGTAACTTACAGGATATCAGAGCTAAAGAATTACTAATGGAAGCCCTTGATAGTGATGAGGTCATTCTACAGCAAGCTGCGATCGCCGCATTAGGAGAAATTAAAGCCACCGAAGCAGTAGATAAAATACTAACCTTTGTCAGCTCAGGAGACTGGTTGATTCGTCAAAGAATTGCCGAAGCTTTGGGAAATTTAGAGACAGAAAAAAGTATTTCGGCATTAAAATTCTTGGCTAAAGATATTCATGTTCAGGTTAAAGAAGCCGCACAAATATCTTTACAGCGTTTAAACCAGAATTAATTAATTTAACGAGTATATCCAGTATCTGTGATTAAATTGCTTCCATGGGCTGCTGCCACAGCTAAGGAGTCGCATCTTTCATTTTCAGGAATTCCTGCATGACCTTTCACCCAAACAAACTCGACATCATGTATTTTGCAAAGATCAAGTAATTCTTGCCAAAGATCGGGATTTTTTGCCATTTCTTTCTTATTTCTGCGCCAGCCATTTGCTTGCCACTTCTTTGCCCAGCCTTTAATCACGGCATCAACGATATATTTAGAGTCGCTATGCAACTTGACTTTAGAATTAGACTTAAGAGATTCTAAAGCTGCGATCGCTCCCATCATTTCCATACGGTTGTTGGTAGTCAGTTTATAACCTCCAGAAATTTCTTCTCGGCGATCGCCATTGATAATTACCGCACCATAACCACCCTTCCCAGGATTTCCTGTACAAGCACCATCGGTATAGATAATGATTGTGTCTCCAGAAATAGAAGATTTTGGTTTAATGGTTAGTTTCGGTTTAGAAGATGCTGATACTGCTTTTGGCCTAAGAGTTTGCACATAGCCTAATAATTCAGGCAACAAGGATTCAGGTAGTGACTCAACTTCCATCATAATTTTACTTTTATAGTCCATTGCCCAACCCAGCCAGATAATTTACGCCTTTTATGATAAATCATCCAAACTTAGTTAGCAGTAGCAGCGACTAATAAAGGGGCTTCGCCTATAAGCTATAAGCGATAAGCACTCTTTGGATTTCCGTGCATGATATGTTATGCAATGAAAGCCTTTCTCGTCGTTTCAAAATGAAAGCAGTGAGGCGTTCTCGTTTGAGGGGAGAGGCATCAGACATGATTTAGGTAGGAGGTAGGAGGTAGGAGGTAGGAGGTAATTTGACCTTGGGCTGATAATTCAATTAGTATGAGTGTTTTCTCAAATTATAAGTTTGTTTTCAACCCAGTATTTCAAGTGGTATCGCTACCGCGATAGAATGTTTATTGGTGGGGCTTCATCTCAAGGTACAAGACACATGAGTTTTTGCCCGACATTAATTTATAAACTTAAAGTAGATTCATTTTCTCTTACACAATCTCTTATACGATGTTTAATTGGTTTCGCCGTAACGAAAAAGCAAAGCAACAGCCTGAAGCTGAAGTAAAACCCCCAGAAACTCAGCCAGAAGTAACCCCAGAGTCGGCTGGTGAATCGGAACAGGAAATAGCTGAACCAGATTATCTGGCTTTTGCCAAAGCTGCTTATAAAAATATTCAAGAACGTAAAACCAATACAGTAACTACAGAAGAGGAAACTAAGGAAACTGAGACAGAATCTGAATCTACTAGTAGCGGAGAAGAAGTTGAAGTTAAACCAGAAATAGTAATAGTTGAAGAAGAAGAAACCATCGCATCTGAGGAGGAAGTTGAAGAAGCAGAGGAAGAAGAAAACATTGCCTCTGAGGAGATTCCTGTACCAGAGTCGAAGGTTCCTGCTTGGATGCAAAAATCTCAGGGTTTAGACAAGCTTAAAGCAACCGCCATTGAAACTCCTGAAGCAGAAGCAGTAACAGAGACAGAATCACCAGAATTAGACGAAGATTTCATCTGGTCATCTCAGGTATTAGCTAAAAGTGGGAGAACGGCAGAGGATGTATCCGAAGAAGAAATTAGCTGGTTAACTAAACTACGTCAGGGACTAGGGAAAACCCGAATTGGTCTGGTCAACCAACTTAAATCTATTGTTGGCAAAGGTCCTTTAAATGAAGATGCGGTGATGGAGATTGAGAGTCTCTTGCTGCAAGCTGATGTTGGGATTGAGGCTACTGATTATATAATTGAAACCCTGCAAAAACAATTAAAAGAAGAAGTATTACCACCAGATCAGGCGATCGCATATTTGAAAACTATTCTCCAAGATATTCTCGATAAACCCCTGGCAGGTAAAGAAGATAACGCCTTTGTTCCCGAAAAAGATCAGTTTAATATCTGGCTATTAACAGGAGTTAATGGTGCAGGGAAGACCACTACTATCGGCAAGTTAGCCAACTTAGGTCAGAAATCTGGTTATAGCTGTCTTATTGCTGCGGCGGATACTTTTCGGGCAGCAGCGGTGCAACAGGTCAAAGTTTGGGGAGAACGTTCAAATACCCCCGTTATTGCTAACCCTGGACAAAATACCGATCCTGCTGCGGTAGTCTTTGATGCGATCACTGCTGCCATTGCCAAAAATACTGAATTACTATTGGTCGATACCGCAGGAAGACTACAAAACAAGCAAAATTTGATGACGGAATTAGCAAAAATTCGTCGCATTATTGATAAGAAAGCACCTGACGCTAAAGTAGAATCATTGTTAGTTTTAGATGCAACTCTAGGGCAAAATGGTTTACGACAAGCTCAAGTTTTCTCTGAAGCAGCCAACCTCAGTGGAGTAGTTTTAACTAAGCTTGATGGTAGTGCGAAAGGTGGGGTGGCATTAGCCGTTACTCAGCAGCTAAACTTACCAATTCGCTTTATTGGTGCAGGAGAAGGTATTGAGGATTTGCGACCCTTTTCTAGCTATGAATTTGTGGAAGCCTTGCTTAATGGTTAATTCCTAACTTTTAAACAACAAATTAATCTGTTTTTCCCAAGTCCCCAAGTCCCATCAATATATAACATCAGTTAATTATCAGGAGTAACGTCTTCTACAGAGCGAATAATTGTGGTTGTATTCTCTTGGGGTTGGAAAATTGCTTTAATACCTTCGTCTAGAGTTTCCGCCATGACAATTTGATTTTCATAGATAACAATTACTCTAGCTAAAGCAGGGAGACTATTTTCTTCAGCTTCGATGTACAACGGCTCCACATAGAGCAATGATTGTTCGATGGGAATGATCAGTAAATTGCCTTGAATTGCCCGTGACCCCTCCCGATTCCAGAGAGAGATTTGCTGAGAAATTACAGGATCTTGGTTGATTAAAGCTTCGATCTGATTTGGCCCATAAATTAGTTTTTGTTTGGGAAATTTATATAGAAGTAACTTGCCATATTCCGCCGCATCGGATCTCGCGGCTAACCAAGCAATTAAATTAGGACGACTAGTGGGAGTATAAGGGTGTAGCAGAATAAACTCTTCCCGTTTAGCAGTAGGCAACTTCATGATTAAGTAATAGGGTGCTACTGCCTGGGATTTTGTCCCATAGATTTCTTTGGGAATTTGCCACTGATCTTCTCGGTTATAAAATACTTGAGTATCTTCCATATGATAGGTTAGTAGCCTTTCGGACTGGATACTAAATAAATCTTCGGGGTAACGAATGTGTCGCCGTAAATCTAACGGCATTGCAGTTAGGGGTTTAAATAACCGAGGGAATATTTTATCCCAGGTGCGAATTATGGGATCTGAAGGATCAGCAATATAAAAATTTACTTTACCGTTATAGGCATCTACCACTACCTTGACGGAATTACGGAGATAATTAAAACTATTTTTTCCTGGATCAGAATAAGGGTAGCGATCGCTGGTAGTATAGGCATCAATGATCCAATAAAGATTATTGTGGTTATCTGATTGATTATTCGTCCGTGCCGCTACTAAATAAGGGTCTTGATCGTAATTGAGAAAAGGTGCGATCGCTTTTACTCGTTGTTTGATGTTACGCCGAAATAGTAGTCTAGTATCAGAAGTGAAGTTTTGGGCAAACAGCATCTGCCAGTCTTTGAGATATTCTGCAAATAGCACACGGCGGAAATAGTTGCCAATTTTAATGCCCCCCGTACCATCATAGATAGTGTAAACATTCTCTTCTCCACTAGGAAAATCTAACTCCCTAACTGTGGTAGAAGTCATGATGTAGGGATTAGTTAATTCGCCAAAATAAATACGAGGCTTACCAATAGGAATACTATTACGAATTAATTCCCCCGCTACAGTTAAGGAGCCTGTTTCTTCAATTCCCGTGCCTATATCCTTAACGAAGTAATAGGGTAAACCGCCCTCTGCAACTCGGTTAACAGGAGAAAGGGTAAACCCATAGCCGTGGGTATAAATTAAATGTTCATTGACCCAGGTTTTGGCAATATCTTGAACTTGAGCGTAGTCTAATTCTCTGGCAGCGATAATTACCTGTTGTTTTCGTGCATTAGCCAGATTAGAATCATCACTGAGACGATAGCGATCTATATCTGCGTCATGAAATTGGTAATAAGGGCGAATTTGTTGCAGTTGACGATTGGTTTGCAAAATGGGACGAGTATCCCATAAACGGATATTTTTAATTGTGGAGTCATTATTTAGTATATCTGTGGCGGTTAATTTTCCTTGAGGATCAAAGGTTTCTACCTCAATATTGTCGAGATTAAAAGCTCTGCGAGTCAGTTTAATACTACGCTGAATATAAGGTTGTTCTTTGACTAATTCGTTAGGTTGAACAATTAAACGCTGTACCGTCGCACTAGAAATATTACTGAATAGTAAAAAGGCTAAATAAGCTATAAAAGGAAAAATAAAAACAATAGTTTTTTTGATTTTAAGCTGTTGAATTTGTCGATTTCTATATCCGACAAAACCTTTATATAATAGCCACAAAGAACTAATTAGGGAAATTATCATTAAACATATTTCTATGGGTAACTGAACTTTAATATTGGTATATCCAGCACCATAAACTACGCCGCGAGAAGCATAAAGCAAATCAAAACGATTGAGCCAATGTTTACAAGCTAAGGCAAACATGACTACTGCCCCTAAACAAGATAGATGACGGAGTTGGATCTTAGTAAATCCAGGAAAACGACCTTCCGACAAGCTATTTCCTGATAGTAAATAAAATAGAGCACAGGTTAATAAAGCACAACAAGATAACCCAATTAACCAAGATTCAAGCAAATGCCAGAGGGGAAACCGAAAAATATAAAAACCAATATTTTTATGAAATTGGGGATCAACTAAGTCAAAATTAGAATAATTAAAAAAGCGCAATATCTCTGTCCAATTACCTGCGGCAATCAAGCCAAATAAAATACTAATTAAAATCGCGATCGCTCTTAAACAGATTTGAGGCTGCCACAATAACAACCCGACAATTATGACCACAATTCCTAGCTGACGTAGATAACTCATCAGAAATACCGACAAGTTAGTTAAATTAAAAACATCTAATGGTGGTTTCAAAGTTGCCTTAATTTGCGGTAATCGATAGCTACTTTCCCATACAGATAATGCTACTTCCGCATAATTTAATAAAATACAGGTAATGCCGATGGAAATTGCGATCGCAGCTAATAATAAAAAAGGTAATTTTAAACGAGGAGAAGCCGTTTTTTTGTGAACATATCTTGTAACGAATAATTTATCTAATTTATTATTCTTAACATCTTTAGTGTCATTTTTGACCCGCAGTTGCTTGGAGGCTGCCATAGCGGGAAACCCCGCGTCATACCAGACATCCTTGGATTGCCATTGCCACTGCCAACGTTTTGCCAGCCAGATATTCCCCCCCAGAAACAATCCCGAAGTTAAAGTAACTAAAAACCACAAGCTATATTGACTGATACGGCGCATCAGAAATACTTCCAGATAATTAACTTCTTGAAACCAAAGTATTTCAGCAAACAACTGTGACGAAAATTCAAAAATCAGCCAGAAGCCAATCATGATTGCCACTACACCTAATATGGATCGATAAAGCCGTTTCATATAGCTACTTAGTTGTTAGTTATTAGTTATTAGTTGTTAGTTATTAGTTGTTAGTTATTAGTTGTTAGTTGTTAGTTATTACTTCTTACTTCTTACTCATTACTCCTGTACAGACGTAGCTGCGACCGAAGGAAGTCCTTTAGGGCTACGTCTCTACGATTACTCCTTACTAAAAACAATCCATTGTCCTGCTACTTCTGCGATCGCACCACCTGGTAAAGTAGATGTACGACTTTTATTCGGTGCAGAAATTAAATTAACCACTACTTCAATCTGGTCAAAATTTGGTTGCCGAGACATTACTCTGGGCAAAAACTGACGAATGGCACGCCGTTGCATAGCTAGGGATGCATTTCGCAAAACTAAGCGATCTAGACTTAATTCCTGAGCTTCTGTTGCCTGATGCAATAAGTTTTGAGCTTTGACTTCCAAATACTGGATATCAGCCCTTAATAACTCAGCAGTTTGGGCTAAGGAGCTTTCTACTTGGGGATTAAAGTGCTGTTGCAGATAGGGAATCAATTCACCACGAATACGATTGCGGGCATACTTGTTATTTTCATTAACCACATCGTGCCAAATCGGTAACTCAAACTGTTGGCAGAATTCTAAAGTTTGCCGACGGTAAATATCTAATATTGGGCGAACTAGCGTAATTTCCCCTGTTAAAGAGCGTTCCCAGCTCAATGCTGCTAATCCATCTCCTCCCGCCCCACGGATCAGATTATAGAGCAAAGTTTCCGCGCGATCGCTTTTTGTATGTCCTGTAACAATGTAATTAAATTCTTGTTCCCTGGCAATTTCCATTAGAGCTTGATAACGCCATTCTCTAGCTGCTACTTCAGTTTCTTTTAAAGTATCAGCCATTTTGAGATAGCAAGGAAGTTGCCAAGACTCCGCCACTTCTTTAACCCTGTCCGCAATTCCTGCATCTGTTGACCATTGATGATCACAATGGGCGATCGCTAATTGCCAATGCCACTTAGAGCGTAAATCCAATAGCAACTTGCCCAAACACAAAGAATCCTGTCCTCCAGATACCGCAATTAGGACTTTTTCGCCTGGGGGTAAAAGCGATCGTTGACGTAAGGTTTTATGTAATTCCGAATGAAGATTAGTCCAAGAAATTTGAGACATCAACTTATGACTGACTTAGTTATTTGTATGTTGCAGAATTAATCTATAAAAAAACGATCAATTTAAGTATTACGCCGATTATCACAAGACAAGCTTAATGACTAAAATCCTTAACCACCAAGCTGATTAATTCTTAATCGCTGAACTTAATAAAGTCAATAACAGACAAGATATTAGTAGCAATAATCTAGCAAAAACCACTACAAAATTACATTTCTTCGGTAAAGCAGCATACTTTTGTTGACTACTTGGGAACAATGAAAATATTGTCTATAAAACAAAAACTACTTGTTAATTATTAATATTGCCCAAGAACAAGTTGACTCAATTATTTCAATTATTAATTTTACTCTCTAATCTTATACAAATTATTCTCCTAGAAAAGCAGTTGCAATCTTATTACAGACGTATCTAATGATAAAAGATAAATTACATCATCAAACTAGTGTTCTGACTAAAACATATTGGTTTTTAGGTGGTTATGCAGTTTTTTTTATTGTGACCATACTCGTTGCAGTTAACTTTATTGCGAAAAACCTAGAATCTATTAATCAATCTACCAAAAAATTCAACCAACTTAGCGACCAAGTAGAAATCGCTAACGAGTATTTTATTCGTCAGGCAAAAGATCGTAAAAATTTATTTTTGCGAGGTCATAACAACAAGGATCTGCAAGAATACCTAAGTCGGGTAGATGAAATGACTGATAAAATCCATTTTAAAATTGCGGATATTCTGGAAAATCCTTTATCACAAAAATATCGACCTGATTTAGAATCATTTATCAGCGATTATGACTTATTAATGGCTAATTTTTATCAAGGCATTGAGATTTTTCAGAAAACTCAAGATCATACTGCCGCTGATGAATTCGTTAGAGGAAATGGTAGTGAAGTGGGGCGAGAATTAGCCCAAGTAATCAAACTCATCAGACAAGATAGACAAAAACTACTCGAAGATAATCGCAGAGACATCAAAAATTTCTTAATTTTTAGTACCAGCGGACTGTTGCTGATAATTTTGACTTATTCCAGCATTTTAATTCTGATCGTCACCGACCCTATTCGTCGCATTGTGCGCTTTACCAGCTTTTTAGAGGCGAGTAGTCTGGGACATCAAACTAAAAGTACTACTGATGAGGATAGTACATTGTCTGTATCAAAATACCATCATGTTTATGAACCCCTCGAAGGACGAAAGAACGATGAAATTGGTTATATGATTAATACTTACGCTAAATTATATAGTCTGATTTCCAACTATAGTCAGACCTTAGAACAACAAGTAAAAACTCGTACCCTAGAGCTACAAGAAGCTAAAGAACTAGCAGAAGTAGCAAATAACGCTAAAAGTAAATTTTTGGCTAATATGAGTCATGAATTGCGTACTCCTCTCAACGCGATTCTGGGATTTACTCAAATCATGCAACATGATACATCGACATCCCATTACCAAATAAAGAATCTAGAAATCATTAATCGTAATGGAGAGCATTTACTAGCTTTAATTAACGACGTTTTAGATTTATCAAAGATTGAAGCAGGTAAAATTGACATTATTTGTCATGAATTTGATTTATTCCATCTCTTAGAGACTACTAGAGATATGCTGCAATTAAATGCTCGTACTAAAGGTTTAAATCTGCTATTTGAGTGCGCTCCTGATACGCCTCGATATATTCAAACAGATGAAAGAAAACTACGACAAGTATTAATTAATTTACTCAATAACGCCATCAAATTTACCTCCCATGGCACCGTAACTGTTCGCGTCAAATCAGATGCTAACAATCTCTATCGACTATTATTTGAAATCGAAGATACTGGAGCTGGGATTAAACAAGACGAGTTAAGTACTTTATTCAAACCATTTGCCCAAACTGAAACTGGCAGAACCTCTCAGGAAGGAACTGGATTAGGTTTATCTATCAGTCATAAATTTGTGCGACTGATGCATGGTGATATAAGTGTGAGTAGTCAGTTGGGAGTAGGCTCGATTTTCAGCTTTGATATTCTCGTTAAACCAGCGAAAACGAAATTACTAGGACAACAGAATGAGAAAGAAGTTATTGGTTTAACTGCCGACCAACCCCGCTATCGTATTTTAGTTGTAGATGATAATCAGGATCATCGCCAGGTTGTATGGCAACTACTGGAATCTGTTGGCTTTGATGTTAAAACAGCAGTCAATGGGATGGAAGCTGTAGAGATTTGGCAAGATTGGCAACCCCATTTAATTTGTATGGATATGCAAATGCCTATTATAGATGGTTTTCAAGCCACTAAAATGATTAAATCTCAAGATAAAGAGCAAAACACGATTATCATCGCCTTAACCGCTAATATTTTTGAAGAAGAGCGGGTAACTAGTCTCAGTTTGGGCTGTGATGATTTTATTCTTAAACCATTTCGCTTTCCTGTCTTGCTGGCAAAACTAGAAGAGCATTTACAAGTTCGCTATCTTTACCAAGAATCGGCAACCAATAACTTTTCCAATTTAATACAGCCCCAACTTCCCCACACAGTACTTACTGCTGAAGATTTAGCAGAGATGACTGTCCAATGGTTAAATCAAATTCATGAAGCTGCCCAAATTGCAGATTGTCAGATTTTGCAACAGCTAATTACAGAGATTGAGCAGGAACATGATGAGATCGCCTTAGGACTTAATAGTTGGTTGAGTGAGTTTCGGATAGATAAAATTGCTCAGGTAGCAGAAGAAGCACTACTAAATAAGTGAAAAATCGTTAGAATCAACCTGTTGGAGATGATTCTAACGATTCTGATTCTCTCTCTGGAGAATTAATAAACTAGCGGCTATAAGCAACAATCGTGCCTGTAAGCCAAAGTATTAACGACAATATATGTACAGGCAAAAATAACCAGAGGTTAAGTCCCATCCACTTGCCTTCATGAACATCTTCTAGCCAGTCAGTGCGACGCACAGCAACCTGTAGCACCTCTCCTGTAGTGGAATCAATTTGAAATTCCTGACGATTCTTAGCACGAATAGTTGTAACCCCTTTGTCGGGATAAACATAAACTCGCCACACATCTTTCCAATCATTAACTCCATATTCTGGTGACTTACGAGCCGTTTCTAACACTTGGGGAAATTCTATTTTCGGAATTGTTCCCTGTCCCTGTTGCAGAGTTGGCATTACCCACGGCACTTCATATCGCACTTGTAGTAATAGTCCACTAGCAATGACGAAAGCCCAAGGAACAATCACAACCCAACCTAACCAGTAATGATAAGTCAACATCAAAGACTTGAGACGCAAGCGCCAGGGACGACCATCCTTTTTCTTAATAGATGGAGAATTAGAATCTGTACCAGAATCCTCTCCATTTATTGTCTCCTCCGAGACAGTCTGGTTGTTAGTCTGGTTGTTGTTGCTTTTGCGCGATGTCTTGATAAAGGGCAAAGATTTAAAACGCGCCCGTTGCATCTTGATGTTCAGATAAACACCTGTGACAAAAAGTGCCAAAAAAGCTATCCTAATGGGTAATCCTAACCACAGTCGGGCATGCCAAGCAGAGAAATCATGCATTTTGACCACAAAATCATTGCGTCGTTGGGCAGTTTGCAAAATATCTCCATTGCTAGCATCTACCTGGGTTTCAAGTCCACTATAGTTGCGAACTTTGATGATGCCTTTTTTGGGACGCACATCTAACAGTTTAATGTCTGACCAACCGCTGACTTGCATTTCAGGGACAGATTTAACCTCAGTTAAAACTTGCTCTAAGGCAATAGTCGGACTATACTTCTCGCTGCCTTTCATACTAGGTGGTTGAATCCAATCAATGGGTTTTCTCACCTGTAAAAAAATTCCTGTGAGAATTATGAACAGCATCGGAATCGAAATTATAGTTGCAACCCAGCGGTGAAGCATGCGGTTTTGGGCGGGAGTACTTTTCTTGAAGAAATTTCCAAGGGGTAAGGATACTGAGAAATTAAAGCTCATAATATTTTTCCATAGAAGTAGTTTGATGGTGAGTCAATAGAATGGCATTTTTGTGGCTAATTTTTGATTTTGGATACCACGTTTAGCCTACATTTTTGTTTTACGAATAAATCGTAAAATATCTTAGTATCATGAATACTGAGAGTCTCTGAACAGGTCAATTTTGGGGTCATTCTCTAGCTTCATCTATTAAACAGACAATAAGAATTCATTCCTATATATACAATTCCCATGATTGCCAAACTTCTGAACAATTTATAACAGGATAAAAGAGAGATTAAGATTGGTCAATCTTAAGTAATTCAAAGCAATTTAGTGCCTAAGTTATTTAGGAATTTCAATAAACTATTTCAATAAACTAATTTAGGCGTAATCTTGCTTTAACTTGATGAAACCATAAAGATTCGGTAAAGGATCTTACGAAAGAAAAAACTATAGGTAATCATATGTAAGTAATTACTAGTAGCAAAAAACACTGAGAAAGTTTTTGGTTTCTAGTGAAATTATATTGTTGCTTTTTCTATAAATTTTTAATATGATCCGTGTTTTACTAGTTGATGATCAAAAAATGGTTAGAGAAACTTTGAAAATTTCTTTAGAGCCAGAGACAGATATAGAAATTGTCGGTACTGCTAACAATGGAATCGCTGCTATTGAACAGGTAGAAGCACTTCAGCCAGACATTGTGATCATGAATATGGAAATGCCTGGTTTAGATGGAGCTAGTGCGACGAAACAGATTACAAATAGATTTGCGGAGACTAAAGTTTTAATTCATACTTCTTATGATAGCGATGAATACATTACCAAGTCTCTGGCAATGGGAGCTAAAGGTTATTTATTAAAAAATCTGAAGACCGAAGATCTTGCGGGAGCTATTCGTAATATCCATAAAGGCTATACTCAAATTGCCCCAGGATTGTTAGAAAAACTATTGCTTTGTACTGATTCAGGAATAGTGATCAGCAAGCTAAAAAATTCAGTGTATTCTCAAGACAAAGTGATTGATGTTAAGCAGGAGCAGGTTAATCCTAAACCACAGAAGGCAATTTCCAGCCTTCAGGTTGCCAGTCGCCAGCAACAAGAAGAAATTGCCAAGCTACGTCAAAGCATAGATGGCAATCAGCAAGAATTACCGAAGATCAAGCGAAATCTAGCTAATAACAATAGATACCTTGGGCTGATATCTTTGCTCTGTTTGATCTCTCTTCCTTTACTGGGACTATATATATATCGGCTTTACCATAAGACAAATAACATTCAATTAAGCGTTATTCCTACCGAACGAGTCGGATTATATGGTGAATTTAGCCTTAATGGTATTGCCCAAAGAGTGGCTAAGTCTTATGCTCAAGATCCTGTGTTGAGAGATATTTCTACAGTGTATGTAGCACAAGAGGATGATGCAATTATTTTGACGGGAACTATTCCAAATGAGACTTTGTTACGGCGAATGGAAAATATGGCAATGCAAGTGGTGGGGGTAGAAAAGGTTTATAGTAGCCAAGTGGCAATTAAGTCGGAATTGACTAATAATGTTTTAGGTTCAGGAAAATAAATTATGATCAACATTCTCGATATTTATCTAGAAAATACTAACAAAGTTTGCCGTTAGACGAGACAATGAAGTAACTTGTGAGTATTAATTATTTAAGATTGAGACTTTGTTGTGTCTAAAAACTGGTTAATTTCTCTGATGGCTTGTGCTGGTATTTCTTGTATATCTTTACCTGCTGAGGGTCAAGCAATATTGCCCTATATACCTGAACTGGATTCAGAAAAATTAGAATTGCAAGGGTTACAGTTGTTTCAGGATGCAGTACAGCTAATTCGGTTCCAACAATATGATTTGGCTTTGCCTAGAGCAGAATTAGCCACTCAACTAGCTCCAAAAAATTATGATGTTTGGTTGATTTTGGGTAGTTTATACATCCAGCAAGAAAAGGTAGACAAGGGAATTGCCGTACTTAAAAAAGCGGAACAACTTGAGCCTGAGCAGCCTGGTGTTTTATTTAGATTAGGTAGAGCCTATTTCCAGAAAGGTGATTATGAAGCGGCAAGAGAAAAGCTAGAAGCAGGATTAGAGATAGAAAGCAATTCTCCTGATGCTTTTGATGCTTTGTTTGATTTGGGCAATGCATATCTTAAATTAGCCAAGTTTGATGACGCGATTGATGCTTATGAAGAAGCTTTTGCTCAAGAAGCCACCTTTTGGCCAGCATTAAATAATGTTGGATTAGTTATATATGAACAGGGCGATCGCGATGAAGCGATCGCCAAATGGGAGTCTGTAATTGAAGTTGATGGTCAACAAGCTGAACCTCAGTTGGCTTTGGCAGTAGCGTTGTTTACCGAAGGGGAAGTTGATAAAGCGATCGCTCTAGGGAAAGCGGCATTAGAACTTGATAGTCGCTATGCTGATATTCAGTTTCTCAAGGAAAATCTGTGGGGAGAACAGTTAATTGAAGATACCCGCAAGTTTTTAAGTAATCCTCAAATTCAGGAAATTGTGTCTAATCCCGAAGAATCTAATCCTGAGGAATCTAATCCCCAAGAAATTTCCCCCATACCTGCTCCCTAAAATGTTTGTAGGGGAATAGGGAATAGGGAATAGGGAATAGGCATTTAGTGACAACTTAACGTTTTGTGCCGTTTGTCAATCGCTTTTAGGGAATAGGTAGTAAGTAGTAAGTAGCACCATCTCGCACCATCTAGAGTTGTAACTTTATTAGTAAAAGTGAGATCGCTACTCTAGATTTAATTTAATCCATATATAGTGTTTGAGATGTTACTTCCTGCGATCGCTATATTCAGACTCAAATTTGTAATTGCTAGAATATGAGTGTTGCGGATATGTGTAGTTAACTAGTTATAGATAGATATGCCACAATTTTTTGCTTTTGTACTATTCGTCGTTTACGTGGGAGGGATTTGGAAGTTTTCATCTGGCTATCGTCGTACTAACTTCAATGCTAGTTTGCCTGGGCGGATTGCTCTATCATTATTGTGGCCAGTTTTACTCGTGAGCAATAAATCCTATCGTCGCAATTTTCGTAAAGCTTTAAAGGGTAAGTAAGGAAGGGAAATAACTTCTGGGACGATTTCCATGAACCATAAAGTCTGGTTAATTGGGGGCACCAGTGAGAGTGCAACCATCGCCCAAACATTGGCTGATTATGATTTACCCCTTCTGATTTCTGTAACTACGGCTTCTGCTCAAAGTCTATACTCTAGGGGAGAAGTTGTAATTGGTCGTATGGATCTGGCAAGTATGCAGTCTTTTTGTCAGGCAAACTACATCGCTAGGATAATTGATGCCTCTCATCCTTATGCCACAGAAGTTTCACGCCAGGCGATCGCTATTGCTAGTAAATTAGATATTCCTTATTTACGTTACGAAAGAGCTAATTATCAGCAAATAACTTACCCAGAGGAGGATTCCTCAATTATTGAATTGGATAGTTTTGAGCGTCTGCTGACAGGGGATTATTTAACTAAACAGAGGGTACTGTTAACTGTCGGTTGTAAAGTATTACCCCAATTCCAATCTTGGCATAGTAAATCTACTTTGTTTGCCAGGATATTACCCAAAGCAGCATCTGTAGCCACTGCCTCCGCTGCGGGATTTACCAGCGATCGCTTGATTGCGATGCGTCCACCAATTAACCCCCCCTTAGAAAAGGCTTTATGGCAACAGTGGAGGATATCTTTAGTTGTCACCAAAGCATCAGGAACATCAGGAGGAGAGGATATTAAACGTCAAGTAGCAGAAGAGTTGGGAATTCCTCTAATTGTCGTTGCTCGTCCCAAAATTACTTATCCACAACAAACGTCTGTATTATCAGAAGCGATCGCTTTTTGCCAAGAAGTAATATCTAACCAGTAATTATAAATTAAATACTTTAAATACTCTAAATTCAACTATTCTTTTTCATCTGTTCTAACTCTTCATCTACTTCCCATTGCTGAAATTTTGCTTCTAGGGGATCTGTACTACGATGATATTGGGGAGAATTCCCCCCACGATCCCAACCAATAGTATCGCTAGAGGAAGCATTAGTTGCCTGAGCTTGAACCGATTTTGTAAGTTCTTGACGTTTTTGCTTAACTTGTTGCAGCAATTCTTGGGCTTTTGTGGTGCGCTGTTTGACTCCTTCCATTTGCCCCCAAACTTGATTCCCCTGTCTCAATAACTCAGCTTCTCTTTCTCTGGCGGCATCAGCTAAATCTTTTCTACTTGCTTTTTCTGCTTTCCCAATCCTACTATGCCATGTTTTGATATCATTGGCGATCGCCAATATCTGATCTTGCAGACTTTTTTCTTCTAGCTGTAATTTGGCAATTAGCTTAGTTGTATCTTGTTCTTGCTCTCGAAGTTGTTCTTCTAATGCCTGTAATTCTAGATGAGGATTATTCTGCAAAAATTCATCTAGTCGCTCTTCTAAAAACTGATTGATATCATCAAATAAACCCATCGTGTTTCTCAGATACTTGGCATTAATAATTTAATTTTATATTAAGCATATCTTAGAATGTTTCTCCCACAGATATAGAGCGAACTTGCCCTTGATAACTAATTTCTGCCCGCTGATTACCGACAGATTTTAAAATCCAACCATCATTATTGATTTCTTCCCCTAACCAAACTCGCCTAGTTTTACCTTGAATATTAACTAATGCGGCTGATTTGTTTCCTCCTAATTCTAGTACGCCGATCAGGGTGTGTTTAATCCGTGGTTTGCTCGCAACTGCAACTTGATTATTTTGCCCTATATTCTTGTCAAAAGCTGTTGGTGCAGGTAACGGAGGGGGAGTAGGAATTTTTAAAGCTTGAACAGGATCAGGCTTCGGTTGAGGGGTAGCAGGTGCATTACTCCTCGGTAAAGTGCTTAAAGGTAGATTATTGCCTGAAATTTGGGGAAATTGAGGGGCTGCATTAGTAGGAGTATATACAGGAACATAGACCACTTGATCATTGCCCTCCGCCTCTCTTTTTGCCTCCAGTTGACGATCTATATTTTCCAGCGATCGCTCCATGTAGTCAATAAACTGAACATCTGCCTTAGATAATACGATTTGTCTACCACCAGTAATCATAGTTAGTATTCTATTGCCCTGATGTCCAAACACCCACCAGAAAACAAAGAGGCAATAGCTAAATGCTAAAGCAAATAAAATCTTACCCAGATAGCTACGGTTTTTATCAGGATTATGATCAATATAATTTTCTGAAGAATTGCCGTTAGCAGAATTAATAATCTCTGCCAAACTTAAACTAGAAGCGCTTGTATCTGTTTGATACCAATCAGTACTAATAGTAGAAGACGTATTGGAAGTAGCTACTATTGCAGAAGCCTGAATGTCTGTCTTATTTGTCTTAACTGCCAAGGCTGGATCAGAAGGCTTACTCTGCTTCTGCTGATGAGGAGTAGAGTGTGGATCAGCATTAATGTTTCCTAAGGGAGGTTGAACAGGTTGACTCTTTTTCCGAGATTGGTTCAAAGTCTCGATAAAAGAAAATTTCTGGATTACTTGCTGATGACTGGCATCCCTGATCATAGAGAGTTCAGCGACTAAATTAACTTATCTAACATAAGCTCCTTCTTTAGCCTCTGCCATCGTGTTTACCCAGAGATTAATTAGCAGTTTTTTTTGCTGATAGTGTAAATACGCATCTGAGTTGA
>CALLPS010000403.1 GCA_938015355.1 uncultured Pleurocapsa sp. | reverse complement strand
TTGAGCTTCTAAGATGTTGCTGTAGGTTTCGTAGGGTTGTGAGCCAAAAAGATTTTCCACCACCTTTCCATCGCGGAATACCAATACAGCAGGGATGCTTCTGATACCATGTTTTTTGGCGGCATCGGGATTTTCATCGATGTCGATTTTAACTACGGTGACAGATTCGGCATATTCTGTGGCTAATTTATCGATTAAGGGGGCAACAACACGACAAGGACCACACCAGGTTGCAGTATAGTCGGCAACGACTAGCTTGTTCTCAGTGATTAGTTGTTCAAATTCACTATGATTAACAAAATTAGCTTTGGCAGCAGAAGTCATATGTTTATTTTTTTAATTTGATTAAATGTTTACGGGGGAAATTGATTAAAAAAAATCGTTTTATAAAAGCTCATCCTCTTGATGAGTCATGATTTTGCAGTCGGAAGTAGGATAGGCAACACAAGTCAAAACATAACCTTCCTCTAATTGATCGTCATCTAAAAATGCTTGGTCAGATTGATCGACACTTCCTGATAAGATTTTACCTGCACAACTGGAACAAGAACCAGAACGACAAGATATAGGTAATTCAAGATCATTCTCTTCCGCAGCATCAAAGATGTATTGATCGTCTGCTACTTCAATTGTTTGATTGATTCCTTCGGCTTCATTAACTAGAGTTACTTGATAAGTTGCCATAATTTTTATTGCTGTTAATTTTTTAAGATTTGAAACTTTTGTTGATAAACTAACGAATAATAGGGTTCTTTAATTGCTTGAGAGAATTATGAGTACAGAAAACCGAAACCCCCAGATAAAAACCCACAATCCCACTTGGCAAAGATTAGAGGAAGGAAGAAGAATCAAGGCCGCGGAAGGGCGCTATGCTGGTTATGGATCTCCTGCCTTTGGTCAAAAAGCGGTGAACGGAGAACTGGTCGCAGATGCTCAAGAACAACAAGTTATTGAACTCATTCGTCGCCATCATAAATCTGGTAAATCTCTTCAGCAGATTGCTGATTGGTTAAATGACAATGGTTATAAAACTAAGCGAGGTCAGCAATGGCGCAGAATATCCATTAAACGAGTCTTAGATCGTTTATATGGAAAAATTAAAAAAGTTTCTGGTATTCATCGCTCTTCTGAAGCAAACTAATTACCTTATTGATTCATGTTCTTTGCCTTAACTAGTTTACGTATATTTATTCGTTACATCCCTCATAATAAACCTTAAGGGGCATTAAAGCCATGGTTATAGACAAACATAATATATGTCTACATATGTGTATGGGTAATATCTATAGTCATGAGCAGTTGGATCTGGAACTTGAAAAGATGAGGAACATTAAGTAAACAGTTTGTTCCAGCAGAATTTCTGCTCAAAAATCAATCAAGAGAAAAATAGAGTTTTAACTTAACAAAAATTCAATTAAATCAAAATTACTGGTTAATTTTGCCGTGATAAGTAATGAAATCCAACGACCTGTTATTCGCTGCGCCAGAGATAGAATCAGCTATAGATCGATCGCCTTTAATCATTTCACCTACTATATCCCTAGTAAATGCGATCGCTTTAATGGGTCAAGTAAGGGATATGAGCTGCAATATTAACCATGACCAAGAAGCGGAATTTCAATTAGCCAATAAAAATCGTTCTAGTTGCGCTCTAATTATGGAAGGGGGGACTCTCCAAGGAATTTTGACGGAGCGAGATATTGTCAAGTTAACCGCCGAGAAACTGGAATTTGAGTCGGTAACGGTTGCCGAGGTAATGACAAAACCAGTAGTCACTCTGGCGAAAAGTAATCTTAAGGATATATTTGCTGCCTTATTTCTGTTTCGGCGTTATCGTATCCGTCATTTGCCCATTGTGGATCAGGGAGATCAGCTAGTGGGAGTGATGTCCCCAGGAACTATTCGCCAAGCTATGCGACCAGCTAATTTGCTCAAGCTGAGAAGGGTGTCGGATGTGATGAGTACTAGTATTATTCATGCACCCTCAACGATGAATGTCTTAGGGGTAGCCCAATTGATGGCAAAACACCGAGTCAGTTGTGTCATTATTACCGAAACTGAAGAAGATATTCTAATTCCCGTAGGAATCATTACGGAAAGAGATATTCTACAATTCCAGTTTTTACAAGCGAGGTTAGATAACTTGGAAGCAGGGCAAGTAATGAGTAGTCCTTTGTTTCTGTTGAGTCCAGAAGATTCTTTGTTAGCAGCTAATCAAGAAATGCAGCGTCGTCGAGTCCGTCGGCTAGTTGTGTCTTGGAATTGGGGACGAGGGTTAGGAATTGTGACTCAAACTAGTATGTTACGGATTTTCGATCCAATAGAAATGTATGGCGTAATTGAAACTTTGCAAAGTACGGTACAGCAATTGGAACAAGAAAAAGCCGAGCTCTTGAAATTGGTTAATCAACAAAGCTAAAATCAACAAATGCGCGATCGCCAAACTCCTGGAAATAAAGTACTAAATCTGTCAAATCGATGTGATAGAAAAGAAAAAAACAGAATCTCAGGAATTTTCGAGACGATTCTCAGGTTTCTTACAGTTTTCTTTTTTAGCCTGGATTTAGGTAAATAAATTTAGGTAAGCCAAATGACGCGAACAGTTGAATTTGCCAATAATGAAGTATCTATCAAACGGCTACCAGTCAGCTTACAATGTCTGATATTTTTGTTATCTCAGACTAAGCAACTAACATCGGATCGAGTTTATCAAAGTCTTTTACATGCCAATGTTAAACAGTCTGAGTTGATGCCCTGGGCAACTTTCGACCATCCCGTTGCCGACAGCTATGGTCGCAATTTAGTCTATCACGGTGGCTACTTTGAGATCATGGTCATGTCCTGGGTACCAGGGGATGTTAGTGCCATCCACGATCATGGACAGGCTCAATGGGGTGCGGTACAGTGTTTTGGACAAGCTATTCACACGGTATATGAGTTAGTGGGTCGCAAATTACATCCCCTAGCAGATTTACCCTTATTTCCTTCTCGAATAGTTGAGGTGAATCATGATTTGATTCATCAAATGAGTAATTGCTCCCAAAAGCCTTTTCTGAGTCTCCATATTTATGGTTGTCCTGATGCCAATGATTCTATTACGGGAGATGCTCGCATTTTTGATTTGTGGTCAGACAATATTCAATATACAAATGGAGGAGTGTTTTTCTGTTTGCCCGAAACGGAAATTTCCCACAGAGGACAAAAAATTGAGGCAGATCCTTTAACTACTTTAAGACATCATCAACAGATGCGCGATCGCATTCTCCGTATTTTAGGCGATTCTCATGCTAATGCTAATCTGACATATTGGCAGTCAAAGCTGGCTCGACTGGAGGGGGCGATGGAGGAGTTATCCCAAACTAACTAGTTTAATTGGGCAGCAGATTATTTATGTGATTATGATTAATAAGATCTGATTAATAAGATCCCCTGTCCTTTTGGCTCATCGGTAGAAGATAAATTACGGAATGAATGATCGCTTATTGAATCGCAGCAACCCAAAATTGTTGTTAGTGCTATCGAGGCTACTAGCTGCTGCCCGCCCTGCAATCTTGGCTTTTTTAATGACTCAGGGGACTCGCTTAAGTGGGGGAAATAAAATACCCATATCGTTTTGTAATGTACTTTTTGTGGGGAACCTTTGTTCAGCGATCGCTGTATGTTTGTTCTTTGATTTTAAAACTATTATTCATGATTTGAAACAATCGGAATCGAAGATTTTAGCGGGATTATTTATTAATGGTTGTTTGGCTGCTTTATTATCTGCTCTCATCTTTATTGGCTTACAATATACATCCGTAACTAATGCTGTTTTGCTAGGTAGATTTGGCCCTGTTCTCTATGCTATTGTCGGGAGTTTAATCTTAGGTAATAGAATTACTAAGTTTGAAACAATGGGCTTTTCTTTAATTGTAGTTGGCATCGCCGCAATTACTTTAAAACAAAATAATTATCAATTGAACCAAGGTGATCTTTTAATTTTACTCTCGACTTTAGTTTATACCTGCACTGCTTTAATTGGGAGAACAGTTTTAGCTAAAAAATGTAGCCTTTCAGTGGTTGTATTTACTCGCAATTTTGTTTCTGCTATCGTCTTTTTTATAATTGCGATCGCATTATTTGGCTTTTCTCACTTTGCCGATATTTTTTCTGGTAGCCTATGGATTGTCATGTCTGTATATGGGTTAATTGTGGTAGTTTTGGCTCAACTATTATGGTATAGCGCGCTGAAAAGACTTGATTCTAAAACTGTCGGCGCATTAGGAGCACTTTCTCCCATATTTGGTATATCTTATGCTTATTTACTCAATTATGTTATGATTTTATGGAATCTTTTGGCGAGTTTTAGGACATTTTTTAGTGGTTTTTTTGACAAAAATCAAGTTATTTATTGCCCAGTCTAAATATCTTTCATTACAGTAAATTATCAATTAAACCCCCACTCCCGAATAAGTCCCCTCTCGAATAAGACCCCACTCTCAAAAGTGATTTTAACAAATAAGCCCCCACTCCCAAATAAGCTCCCACAGGGTTTATTAGAATTTCAAAAAGTACTAAACCACATAATTTTAGATGATAAAAATTCATTTTTTCAATTTTTATATTAGTTACGATATTTGTTACAGTAGTTTTAGTAATGACAAATTAAAAACTTGGATGTTTTCTTTTATTCTCCAGTAACTTTCCTACTCCGGAATAAGCCCCCTCCCGAATAAGACCCCATTCTTAAAAGTTAT
>CALLPS010000402.1 GCA_938015355.1 uncultured Pleurocapsa sp. | reverse complement strand
CCTCGTGAAAATAATAATCGGGGTGGTGGCGATCGCCGAATGGAAAGCTCTTCTCGCAATTACTAGAAGTTACACTTGTATTAAACAAGATGAATTTTTTGCCCTTAACTAGTTAATCGTTAGTTGATAATTATCAATCTGATTGAATTAAAAACCTCTCTCGGGTCAATGTCTTGTCCTAGGCATTTTTCAATTGAGGGGTTATTTCTTACAATTAGGTCAGCAAATTTATAACCGTTGAATTAGTTGTCATTATGTAGCATTCTTGCTTCTTCTACCCATCTTTTCACTTGTTCTAGGGTTGGGGACAAGTCTTTTCTCTGGAAGGTTGCAACCTGTAAACGGACGATTTGACGATGCAACTGGGGGAAAGGCGTTTGGGTAAGCTGTTTAACTGACACAATGCCAGCATGTAAAAGTAGGCCACAATATTGGTGACCAACGCTGGGAATGCGGGCTAGATCTGCTAGGGCAATCCATTTGTTCAGATGCTTTTGATTTAATTTTAATTTACTAGCTAAACTTCGTTTCGATTCTAGAGTATTAGTACATTTTAATAGTTCTTTTGTATCTTTTATACCTTCAGATTTGAGTAAATTTTGTTCTGGTAGCATTAATCCTGGTAGAAGATCCGTTGACCAATATTGGGATTGCATGACTTTTAAGAAAAAATAATAATTTAACTTGCCTGATTTTAGTCCGTTTGTCATGAAGATTGATAGATGAGACCATTGATTTCCAATGATGACTTAATTTAGTGTCAGGTTTAGTTGCCCTTTTTGATCCTGAGTATGAAAGAATGTTGATAGGTCATACTGCCTATTGCTGTTGATAAAACTTAATCAGCTTGTAGAGGATAGTAATACCATAGGAATAGAATTATGAGGAGTCTTCATAATCTATCCTTAAATCTCTTTCCCGCTTTATGGGACATTTTTTTTCACAACCATCCCCTGAAAATTGACCATGACTACTTACTATTACGTTGCTGCTAGCCAAAAGTTTTTACTGGAAGAAGAGCCTTTTGAAGAGGTTATAGCAGAGCGAATTCGTAATTATCAAGAAAGAAACCAAGAGATTGATTTTTGGTTTATTAAGCAACCTGCTTTTTTGGAAGCGGTGGAGATGGCAGATGTTAAGGCAAAGATTCCTCAACCATCCGCCGCCGTCATTACTACAAATAAACAATTAGCTACCTGGCTAGATCTGAGACTGGAGTATGTGGCTACTGGAGAATTTGTCGCACCTTCTGAGACTATTCCTGAGCCATTGGCAACTTTAGAGATAGCTTAGTTTTATAGAATTCTCGTCTTAAAAAATAAGGATTCTGTTTATTAGTTATTAGTTATTAGTTATTAGTTATTAGTAGCTAATTAAATACTAAATACTAAATACTAAATACTACGAGCAAGTACCCCTGAAGGGGTAGGCTTTACATTGTGCCCTTGTGGTAAACCCAAATCGATGGTAAGGTTATGATCCTTGCTAGATTTTTAAACGATATTAAATAGTTTTAAATAATTTGATATAGTGAAAAGTTGCGATGGGAATTAATCTTTTTTCTGTGGGTTTATTATCGGAATAGACAACATTAAAATGCTTTTACTTGAATCAATTTCCACCAGCAAAAACAACCCGATATCAGAAATAAAATTCCTGCTATACTTAGCCCTGTGAATAAATCATAGCGAGATGCGATCGCACCAATTATTGGAGCAATAATCGCAAAAGAAATCCGAAACATTAAACTATTTAGGGAAAGAATGGTCGCTCTAGTAGAGGAGGATATTTGTTGGTTAATAGCATTGAGAATTAAAGGAGAAGATAAACCTCGTGCTAGATAGATTATCATGATAAAAATGATGCCCCAAATTTGGGTAATCTTGCCAAGAAAGATATAAGAAGCCCCTAAGATGAGGACTAAGATCAAAGTGGTTTTCTTAATACCTAAAAAATCCTGTAAGCGATGAGAGTTAAGGGAAGCTAAACTCATTCCCAGGTGAAGTATTGCCCAAGTCCAGCCAAAAGCTTGAATAGGAATATTTAACTGTTTTAGATAATCTTGGGATAGCCAAACTATGAGAAATGTTGCGCTAGAAAAAGTACTACTTAATAGGATTAGCCATCTTAATTCGGGACGTTTGGCAACATCAAAGATAATGCTTTTTAGCTGATTTAATTGTTGATAATTGGTAAGTGATTGATGATATTCTGGCTCAACTAAAGTTAATGCCAAACAAAAATAAATAACTAAACAAATTGTTTGCAAATAGAAGGGATAAACTAAATTAATTGAAGCGATCGCAGCTCCTAAAATACCACAGATAGCTTCACTAATTCCTGCTATAGCGGCTAATCTTCCTGACCAAATTTGATAATATTGTTCTCTGCCTAACTGCACTAGAGTATCGAAAGCCAGGGCGGTATTTGCCCCTGATATTAAACTTCCTGCTACTCCTGCTAAGACTTCGGCGATCGCAAATTCGTTAAATGAGGAACCCAAACAATAGATTAACCAGCTAATAATCCAGACTCCACTACCTACTACCAAACAGGCTTTTCTGCCCCAAAGATCTGCTATATATCCTGACGGGACTTCTAATATGAGAATGGATAGGGATAAAATAGTTTTGAGGAGGACAATTTGTTCGATATTTAAACCGTAGTTTTCGTAGAATAAAACAATGGTGGGAATCGGAAACCAAGCGAAAGCTAATCCTCGTAAAATATAGAGCTTAGTTAAATTTGAACGAAGAGATTGATTCAAATCTTCTGCTTAAACCTCTATAGAAATCTATTAACTCAAAAAATTGTGCAATATTAATTACAAAATTAAACTATCGAGCAGCAAATTTTGAATTCTCTTTAATATATCCTTTGAAAGTTAATTATATTTAATTTTTATTCGATTCACTTTTCTTTTTATCTTGAGTCCCTAGCTTTCGCGATCGCTTTTAAGGGGCGCGAGAGTGAACGGTTACCCGCGTTTGTTGCCTAGCTTTTTGGAAACAGCCATAAAAAAAGAGTATCTCACATTATAAGAGATACTCCAGATTGTACTAGATTTTTTAATTTATGCGTAAAAACGTTTTAGCTGATGAGTAAAACGACAGTGCTTAAATATCTAAATCGTCTAAATTTAACTTAGGTGCGTTGGTTTCAATAAACTCCCGTCTTGGAGCAACTCTGTCTCCCATAAGAACGGTAAAAATGCGATCGGCTTCCGCTGCATCAT
>CALLPS010000401.1 GCA_938015355.1 uncultured Pleurocapsa sp. | reverse complement strand
GTAGGTTTTGCTCTAAGATTAGTGCAATTGGAGTCTTACTTATTTTTTTATTTAAAATCTAAGTATAGTGTTTTAAACTCCTAGACAATACTATATGTAGTAGTTGACTAATTTGTTTTTTTCTTAACTTGTCACCAATGGTGAAGAATAAAAAATACTCTACCTAATTAATTTCAGTAGAGTAAAAAATAGTGAGTTTACAGAGTAGATAAACCTACTAATTTAGTAAGCAAAATTACAAATTAAGCTTCACTTTCAATATGAAGGAATAAAAGACCCATAACTACTGCTGGCATTAACCAACAAACTAGTGGAATTAAAATCCAGGGTAAAAAAGAAGCTGTATAAGCACCTGTCATAATTTGATTCTCCTATTAATATTGTTGAGTTCTACAAAAAAACTATTATCAATCGATGAAGCTGAAAACAGTTAGAAGTTAACTGTTCCTCTTAAGATGCTATCCAGTACGTCAAAATTTAACATCAAGAAGTGGGCGACGAAAGCACCACCCATACCACCGATGAAGAAACCAGCAGCAAACTGACTCCAACCCTCAGCGGATTGTAATGGGTCTTCACTGTTAGTAGGGGTACCTTGAAATTTTGCAATACCATATACTGATAGACAGGTTGTGCCAATCAGAACGATAGTAACAGCAAATATTAGACCTGCAATACTTGCAGCATCAGTTCCTCTTAATGGACCAAGGTAAATCTCTGGACCAACCAGAAAATAACCATGAGCCATTCCTACTTCTAAACCACGTAGAATGGGCGAAATCCCTTTTCGGTAAGCAGGTAAGTTACCAATAAAAGATTTTGTAAAATCCGATGCAGAAATAGGTGTTGCTAAATGTCCAACAAAAGGATCTCCACCATAAGGTTGAATTAATTGGTTGCTATTTTCGGGCATAATTTAATGTTTCCTTATTTCTATAAAATGCCAAATTACGTAGAAAAACTTAAGTTAACATTGTAAGCAAGTAACGCTCACCTAATCTGAGAATTACTTCTCAGCTTTAGAAAAGTTCATCAAATCAGATAAGATCTGATCTGGAAGAAACTAAAGCCGCATTTTTACTCAATGTGAAGATAGTAAGTTTTTTCCTGCTATTAGCTTCTCTTATAGTATCTTAAGATTGACCAACGGTCAGGCAAGCCCTGTCGTTTTATGTTATGCCCTTGTGGTACGGCGGGGAACCTGACCTAAGATTTAGAAAGGTAAAGATCTAGAAAGGTAAAATGAAATTGTATTATCCTCGAATAAAAAAAGGCAGTTGGAGCTTCAAAAGTCTGATTAAGTTAGCATTTGCTATTGTTTTTGTTATGTTGTCCACAATGCCACCAGCGATCGCCACTGGGGTATTTGACTTACCAAATTTTGATGCCGAAAAGGTTTGGGTCGTTGATACTGCCGATGCCATCAGTAACACTAATCAAAATAAACTGACTAAAACTTTCCAAGAGTTAGCCCAGACAACAGGTCAGGAAGTTAGAATGGTTGCCATCCGTCGTTTAGACTATGGCGAAACTGTAGATAGTTTAGCGGCAGAGATATTTAAGGATTGGTATCCTAGTGCAGAAGCTCAAGCCAATCAAACGTTATTAGTATTAGATACTCTGACTAACAACTCCGCTATTCTTTCTGGCAATTCTGCTCAAGAACTAATTGGCACAGAAGTTTCTAAAAGTATTATCGATGAAACCATCGGTTACAATATTCGCAAGGGTGATAAATACAACCAGGCATTTATCGAAGCAAGCGATCGCCTAGTGGCAGTGCTTTCTGGACAGGAAGATCCTGGTCCCCCAGTATTGGAAGATGAAATTAATATTGAAAGTACATTCACCAAAGCGGAGGACACCGATCAAGGTAGTGCAACTATCTGGGTCATTGGCTTTTTAATTGTTGCCACTATTGTTCCGATGGCAACTTACTACTGGTATGTCGGATTTGGCAATTAAGCTTAATCTTGAATATATTCTGTACCGTTAACTAAAGCATACTCAGCCCTGGTAAACTCCCTCCCTAAATAGGCAGCATGGTCTAACATCGTGATGGGACAGGGTTGAGGAGATTCGATGACTTTGATACATAATTCTTTAGCCGTTCTCCCTGTGTAGAGTTGCTCTACGGTACGCTCTACTTTTTTGCCCCCACAAGCAATTACTTCTCCTGTTTCTGGATCTACTGCCAAACCCCGCTCATTAATTACGTTGGTGTAGTGTTTGGCGCAGATTAATTCCGCATCTCGATCAAGGTAGATGACATAGTATCCCCCTGGATCAAGGGAGATCGGGCGCTTAGAGAGTTTATCATCTAGAGCTTTTAAATATTCACTGTTCATCGTTAACGCAGTTCCTCACGAGTAATCGGTAAAGCCATCGAGCAGCATAACCAGAAGTTTTTTCGGTAGCAAGGCTTAATTCGAGAAAAAACGCGATCGCAAAGCTAAAATCTTTGAGCGATCACACGTACAAAAAACATCACCACCAACTGGGAATTTTTTGATTTTTTTGGTTGAAATATATAACTATATGGCTTTGACGAGTTTTTTTGCAGTTAAAGCTAAAAAGATTTAATCCATATTGCGATCGCCTTAAAGAAGAAAGTTTCAACTTGACATTCAAGACAATCGCTTTAACCTAACCTCTTAGAGATTAATTAGTGCATAACAGTAACACCAGTTAACAACAATCTCCAGGGGTGCAACAATCATCGCTGCTAGTTTCCGAACCTTTATATTCCGAACCTTTAGATTCCCGTGCATGGCGCACTGCTTTAGTTTTGCAGTTGAACAATTCAGCCTCTTCTAAGGGAATATTTTCATAGGGAGGGATACCAATAATATCCTGAGAATAAGGACTACAACAGCTCGTCATAATGTTGTACGTCTTGTCACAGACAGCCATTCTCTCTCCACGACAGAAAACATGACCATCATCGTCTATTACTTGTTTCCAAGGTCCTTTGTAAACTACTGACTGCTTTCTTTCCAAACAGATACCTTCTTTTCCCTTGTATGCCCGTACCGTCATTGAACGAAATTCTACGCCGTCAATTACTTGCCAGGGAGTTTCTTCCCGCTTAAGGATTTCCACACCGTAAAAACCTGCATCTTCAAACATCTTCAAAAATAGATCTTCTCTAAATGCCCCAGCAATGCAACCACTCCACATATCAGGATCATTCATAATTTTCGGAGTCGGATCTTCGTCGCAGACAATATCTGAAATTACTGCTCTGCCACCCCGTTTAAGCACCCGAAAAATCTCCCCAAATAGCTGTTTCTTATCTTGGGGACGTACTAAATTGAGAACGCAGTTAGAAATCACAACGTCTACACTACTTTCAGCAATTAAAGGCTCTTGTTGTCTCAGGCGATCGCATTCTGCCTCATATTCCCCAATATTATCAACTGAGGTAACAGGATTTCCTTGCAACCATCTTTGTAACTTATCCAAAGGTAATTTTAAATCTTGAATCTTGCCTTTAATAAATTCAGTATTGCCATAACCGAGTTTCCCTGCCATCTCTCCCTGGTATTTCCGCGCCAGAGTCAACATTTCATCGTTAAAATCCACGCCGATGATTTTGCCAGACTCTCCAACTTTTTGCGCCAGAATGTAGCAGTTTTTCCCTGCACCAGAGCCTAAATCAACTACGGTTTCGCCTTCGTTAACATAACGAGTAGGGTCACCACAGCCATAATCCTTGGCAATAATCTCTTCTGGTAAGATTTCCGTATAGTTGCCTTCATATTCCGTAGGACAACATAAACTGGGCTGTTGTTGTCTTGCCCCCTCTTGATATCTTGACAATACCGTTGATTCGATATCGTAATCTACAGTATTGGACGTGCTTGGTTGGTTAGTTGCAATCTCAGTCACAGATATACTAAATTCCTCTACTTAACGTGGTCTGTTTACAAATGAATTGAATTACTTAAAAATCATAGACTCAATTATTACTAAATAAAAAATTATTCCCAGATAATTTAATTTTCTAAAGTATGAATGCTATTTTTGCTGGGATAAATGATATATTCCTGAGAATTTGCTTGACCAGAGGTAAGTTTTGAATTTTTGAATTTTTTACTCATCGAACTCGCTCTGAGTTTATAGCCCACATTTTGCGAATTGTATTACACTCCTGATAAATTTTATGCAAATTCATTATTTTGAGTTATTTTGAGCGATTTGATTCAAAACCATGTCATCAAAAAAAAATCAACAACAATTCAATATGTGACAATGAAAATCTGACAAAATTAGTGATATTCACGATAATCCATCGTATTTTATTAGTAATATGTGAAATGTAGGTTATAAAATGAAGTATGGTACCTACCATTATCGTTAAGCATTATTTAAAGTATTTAGATGTCTCAAAATTATCAGAATTACACGGAAACTTTTTTTCAAAATTTAGCACAGAAACAAGTGGAGTTAGCCGTTAATACTCTTTTTCAAACTAATCCTTGGCTTTCTCGTAGTCTAGATCAGGTAAATAGTATTTCTTCTCAACTTCAGGGATTGCCTAGTATGGCAGGAGATTTTCTAGGCTATGAGATATTAACTCACAAGATTTGGAATAATCGCTATGTTGGTCAATATTGCATGGCGCTGTATGATCGGCAACCTGTAAATTTTGAGTTTCAGTATTACAAACCACGAGATGAATGGCGTATTCAAAACTTTAATGTTTCATATGATTTTCCCGAGCTAGTTACCAATATGATTAGATCGAGTGCGCCTCAAATATTTGATTAGATTGGTAGTGTTGCAGGAAATTGAAACAGGAATACATTGGTACTAAGTTACTGTTAAAGAATCAGCATCAACGAATTCAAAATTTTAATGCCCTCCCTTGATTCCTCAACCTGCGAAATCCCCTTGATAGCTTATGGCTTATTGAACTGGAACACAACTCAATTCTCGTGACGAGTTGCTGGCTAGCATTAGCTCGATCGCTTTAACGGGGAGAGGTTTGGCAAATAAATATCCCTGAGCATATTCGCACCCGAGAGATTGTAATTTTTGGGCTTGTTCCATGGTTTCGACACCTTCAGCGATCGCATCCATACCTAGATTATGTGCCAAGGTAATAATGGTGTTGATAATTTCCCAGCTTTCGAGATCGGAGTTGATATTAGTGATAAAAGAGCGATCGATCTTGAGGTTATCAATCGGTAAACGGCTTAAATAGCTGAGGGAGGAATATCCAGTCCCAAAATCATCAATACTTAGCTTGATTTGTCTTTTTCTAATTTCAGATAAAGTTTCTTGGGTGTTAATCTCGGAATCTAATAGTACTCTTTCGGTAATTTCCAGTCTTAAACAAGCAGGATTCAAATTCGTCTCAACGATAATCTGATCTAATTTGTCAATAAAATCTGATTTTTGGAATTGTTGACAGGCAATATTGACATTAACTTTTAAGGCATCTATTCCCGAAATATAATTATATCGCTTTTGCCAAGCAGCTAACTGCTGACAAGCCTCTTGGAGTATCCAATCCCCCAACTCCAAAATTAAACCTGTATCTTCAGCTAAAGAAATAAACTCCATCGGGGGGATAAACCCATGATGTGGATGCTGCCACCGAATTAAAGCTTCAAATCCTGCCAGACGATTATTCTCTAAGGAAATAATTGGTTGATAGAATAAGCTAAACTCTTGATTTTCCAGAGCCAGGCGCAGATTATGTTCTAGTTCAATCGCTTTAAGAGTTTGAACATACATTGCTTGGTCAAAAATCTCATAGCGGGATTTACCCTTTTCTTTAGCACGATACATGGCGATATCGGCATCCCGCAAAATTTCTGAACTATTACGATAACTGGATGAGCTGAGAACAATACCGATACTGGCACTAGTTGAGATCTGGTGACCCTCAAGATCTAGAGGTATAGATAATTTTTCCTGGAGACGATCTCCCACGAGAGTTGCATCCTTTAGAGAATGGATATCATCTAGTAAAATCACAAATTCATCCCCTCCCAGACGAGCTACCGTATCCATGGTGCGTAAATCCTCAGCCAAAATTTTGGCGATCGCCATGAGTAATTTATCTCCGACTAAATGACCTAAATTATCGTTAATCAGCTTAAAACGATCTAGATCGATAAAGAGGAGAGCAAATAAGTGATTGGGATTACGTTTCACTCGCTGTAAAGCACGGTCAATACGATCTATGAGTAAGGTGCGATTCGGCAATTTCGTTAAGCCATCGTATAAAGCATCGTGAATCAGTTGTTGTTCGGCTTTTTGGCGGACAATTATTTCTTGTTGTAACTGTTGATTAGCTGTCGCTAGCTTTTGGTTACTGATTTTTAACTGAAGAGTTCGCTCCTTAACTTTTTGTTCTAGTTGCTGATTTAAGGACTCGACTTCAGCTTTGGCTGCTTGCAAATCGAGTTGATTTTTAACTCTAATTAAGACTTCTTCCACCTGAAAGGGTTTGGTAATGTAGTCTAAGCCGCCAACTTCAAAAGCTTTAACTTTATCCAAAATATCACTTAAAGCACTAAGAAAAATTACTGGAACATTTCTGGTTGCTGCCTCACTTTTAAGTTTTTGGCAAACTTCATAGCCATTCATGTTTGGCATATTAATATCCAGCAGAATTAAATCAGGAACCATCTTGGCAGCCGCTTTTAATGCCACAATGCCACTTTTTGCACAACGTATCCTATAACCTTTGTCCTTGAGAGTATTGGATAAAACTCGCAAATTATCGGCAATATCATCCACAATTAGGATATTGTGTTGCTTCTGGCAAGATAAATTCATTTTAAATTGATTAAATTAAGATTAACTACTTACTGTTTCCTGAATTAAGTTAACGATGTCATCAAAATCAAAATCATCTACCTTATCTTGAAGTGCTTGGACTAAAAGAGTATGTTCATCAGGTATCTGACTTAACAATTGAGCGATCGCTTCTTGATCTAACTCGGCGGCGGCTGATTCTAATTGATTTAACCATTCTCTAGACATAAACTGTAAAGAGGAAGATTCCCAGACGAAATCAGCAGCGGAATGAGCTGTAATTGCTTCTGAGCCACTATTTTCCTCATAGATATATTCCACTCCCAAATACTCTGCCATTTTCTCAAAGAGAACCTCTTGGCGGAATGGTTTTCGCACAAAATCGTCACATCCTGCGGATAAAACAATTGCTCTTTCCTCCTCAAAAGTAGATGCTGTTAAAGCAATAATATAAACTGCCTGACCTTTTAGGTGTGATTTGATGTATCTAGTGGTTTCATAGCCATTCATTACTGGCATACGCATATCCATCCAGATCAGATGAGGCTGCCACTCTTGCCAAAGATTGATCGCTTCTTTGCCGTTGACGGCTTCCTTAACTTCAAAGCCGATGGGTTCGAGTAGTTTTGTGACAATTTGACGATTTTCCTGACGATCATCCACAACTAAAATGCGGTAGCTGGGCTGATCGGGTTTTAAAGCAATAACTTTAACTTGTGGTCGAGATTGAACAGATTGTATTTCATCTGTATGAGGAGATTCCGTAACAATTTGAAATTTAAACACTGTTCCTTGATTTAACCGACTGCCAACGGTAATATCTCCTCCCATCAATTGAATAAATTTGCGGCTGATGGGTAAGCCTAAACCTGTACCTTCTTCCGATTGTCTCCCTGTTTCAGTTTGCGTAAAAGCTTGAAAGAGGGTATCTAATTCTTCAGGAGCAATTCCTGCCCCCGTGTCTTGAATTTCAAACCATAAGCTATGTTTCGCTACAGAATCTGATTTAACTCGCAAAGTTACACCCCCTTCCGCAGTAAATTTCAAAGCGTTATTGAGTAGATTAATCAGTACCTGTCTTAATTTTCGTTCATCGGTACGAATATATTTCGGGGTATTGCTATGACGCTCAAATAAAAGCTCTAATTCCTTGGCATCAGCCTGATACCGTAACATCTCTTCCGTAGTATCTAATAGTTGATGTAGATCGAAACTATGGGGATGCAGCGTAATATGTCCTGCCTCAATTTTGGACATATCCAAAACATCGTTAATTAGAGAGAGTAAATGTTCTCCACTACGGTTGATCACCGCCAGATTTTCCAATTGCGATCGCGTGGTTGTCTTGTCCCGTTGCATAATCTGGGTAAAACCAAGGATAGCATTGAGGGGTGTCCGTAACTCGTGACTCATATTTGCCAGGAACGAGCTTTTTGCTTTATTGGCTACTTCCGCAACTTCCTTAGCCGTTTGTAATTCTTTGGTACGCTCTAAAACTCTTTGTTCTAATTCTTGATTGGTTTCGTCTAGTTCTTGGTTAATCATTTCTAAACCTTGATTGGCATAATCTAGTTCAGCAAAAGAGGACTTTAGTGCTTTAGTCATTTGGTTAAACGAATTCCCCAAAACATCTAATTCATTAATGCTTGTAATCTTTACCGTATGCTCTAAATCTCCTAGTGCGATCGCACTACTGGCATCACTCAAACTACGAATTGAGTTGGTTATCCAACGCGAAGTCATTATCCCCAATAAAGTGGCAGTCAACAAGGAAGCAAAGCAGAGCAAAATTGTCTCACGAGTATTAGTGTCAATTTCTGTCATGAAGTCGGACTCGGGTAAGACGATGACATTGACCCAATTTAAGCCATGAACATCTTGTAATAAGTTAATCCGCAGGAAATGCCGTCGACCATCAATCTCAAAACTAAGATTGTGATTTTCGGGAATATTATTGAGACTACCAAATTGACTTTCCAGATATTGAGTCGTGGCGCAGGTTAAATCGTTTTGGCTATCCTGGCTATGAATTCGTTTAGGCTTGCCTTCTACTATGACAAAGGGTTGATCCTGAGTTGAGGTTGCTACTAACATTCCTGATGAGTCAAAAATAAATGCCTGACCCGTTTTGCCAATTTCGAGAGTTTCCAGAAAATTGCTAATGCTTGTAATACTTAAATCTGTAGCTAAAATGCCCTGAAACCTGCCGATAGAGTCGTAATAAGGCTGTCCGAAAGTAATTGCCAGAGTAGGGGGATTAACCCCAGAATAAATATCTGTCCAAGCGGGGCGATTTGCTTCCCGCGGCACTTTATACCAAGGTCGATCACGAGGATCGTAATTAGGAGAAGCATTCAAATACTCACTGCGATCGCCATTATGATTGATATCGTAAGTTTTCAGGGATTTACTAAATTCCGTTACCTGATACCTGACAGTCCCATTATCATTGACTTCTAGACCAATAAATTCCCCCTGGGCACTGCCAAATTGAATATAGCTTACCTGTTCAAAAATTTGACTTTGCTGCCAGAAATGCCGCTCCATAGTGCGAAGATCTTGGAAATCAATCTGTTTTAGATCAAGAGCATTTTTATTTAATTGATTGATCTGGTGAGGAGTCGCCAAATAAGTCGCCAAATGTTCATCAATATGCCCTTCCATTTCTAACATCAATTGTTCTGCCAGGTGTTGAATCGATTTCTGACTATGCTTAAATGAGAAATAGCCAGTCATTGTCACTGCGGCGAAGATTTGCAGCAAAAAAGGCAATATCAAGACTAACGGTAATGGTAAACTCAGGTTGAATTTAGATTTTCCATGGTCTTTGGTCAAGGTAACCTGTTTCTTTTTCTGGACATTCATGGAATTTTTATGAGGAACATTTAGCTTAGGCGATCTTCATGCAGACTTTAACAGCTGATACGATCACTTTGTCTGGCTTTATTATTCCCTAGTTTTAAGCAAAGTTGATGTTACGCACTAATTAATCTGTGAAGACAAAGAACAAAAACCTGATTTGGTTGACTATCGTAACGGTATTATTTTCTATTGGCTTATATTTTCAAAAACGGAATGACGTTAGCAATATTTTCGCCCAAGAGCAAATTCAGTCTTGCAGTTATGATATTGTTCAGACTTATCCCCATGATGCTCAAGCCTTTACTCAGGGTCTAATCTATGATCAAGGGCAGTTATACGAAAGTACTGGATTGAATGGAAAATCTTCTTTAAGGCGAGTCGAACTGGAAACAGGAGAAGTTAAGCAAATTCATGACTTGGAAGATCGCTATTTCGCCGAAGGAATGACTTTGTGGCAGGATCGTTTGATTCAGCTTACCTGGGTATCAAAGATCGGTTTTGTTTACGATCAAAAAACTTTTAATCAGTTAAGCACCTTCACTTATCCGACAGAGGGATGGGGACTAACTCATGATGGTCAGGAATTAATTATGAGTGATGGTTCGGATACTTTGTATTTTCTTGACCCTGATACTTTTGCGGAAACCAAACGGCTGCAAGTTAGCGATCGCCAAAATCCAGTCAATAAATTAAACGAGTTGGAATATGTTAAAGGGGAAATTTTTGCTAATATCTGGATGAGCGATCGCATTGCTCGGATCTCGCCCCAGACAGGAGAGGTTTTAGGTTGGATCGATCTCGGGGGGATTATTGAACCACAACCCCGCCCCAAAAGAGATGCTGTCTTAAACGGCATTGCTAATGATGCCCAAGAAGATAGACTGTTTGTCACAGGAAAACTTTGGCCACAACTATTTGAAATTGATCTTATTTGTGAATAGTTTGATTTACTTTAGTTTAATGTTCAGCCTAAATATTAACTTTTAATAGTTTAGTTTAAAGTAATTTTAAAAAGTATTTAGAAACATAAATTATTTATCATATTTTATTAACAAAATTGATCGTAGCGCCTATGGTTATCGAGAAATTTTACAAGCCCTTAAAGCAGTTTCCAGTCGCCCTTTAGTACCGCAACAGTATCCAATTCATCAAGGGCAGCAGTGTATTGGCTATATTGATTTAGTATCAGAGCAAGCTTATCAATATCATCCTCAACAACCAGCCGATCCGATTCCCCTCCCAGCAGATTTGCTAGAG
>CALLPS010000400.1 GCA_938015355.1 uncultured Pleurocapsa sp. | reverse complement strand
AACAGTGCAGGTAACTGAAAGCAAATTGATTTTCCTGCTCCTGTGGGTAAAATTATTAAAGCATCTTTTCTCGTTAGAAGAGTTTGAATAATCTCTCCTTGGGGTGATCTAAAATCTTCGTAGCCCCAAATCTGTTGAAACCGATCTTTAACTTCTTGCCAAGTAATATTCATTTATAGCTGTACAAAGTTATGTTAAAACATGAAAAGTGACTGGTTCGGAAGTAATGAGTAATGAGTAATGAGTAATGAGTAATGAGTAATGAGTAATAAAATAATCAAAAAATGTCTTAAGCATAAACCGTAATGCTATATCTAACCATTAAAAAAGCTAATAATATCAGGCAGTACTGAAGTACTTAGTAACTGATAACTATTAGCTATAAATCAATGAATCTTACGGGAGCTAATTTACTTTCTTAAGTTAATCCCCATTCCTTCTCGACGTACTCGCAAGTCATAATAAACTAAAGCCTTAATTGCTTGCCAAAAGGGAATCAATAAAGCACCCCCAGCAACAGCTATAAGCAAATATAATATGCCGCCAATAGCTGCAAAACCAGGGGCATTTTCCAATCCTGCACCAATAGCAATCTGCAAGACAAAGCTAGCAATATTTGTTACCAAAAGAATCGGTATACTAATTAAAAATCCAATTAATACTACTAATTGAATCCGACCAACAGAACCTTTAGTTAAATCCCAACTCCGACTAATAGTACTGGTGGCAGTTATATTTTCTTCAACAGCTAGAGGTAATTCGGCGAGAAATAACCGAGAAATAAGCCAGATAAAGCCGAAGATAAAAAATAGAAAAGCAGCAATCGAAAATAATATAGATATTATTGTGCCAATGGTCGAGCCTTGTGCCGAAATGAACCCTACGACAAAGCCCGCAATACCAATAACTATTGAATAAGGAATTATGGCACCAAAGATGATGAGACTTACCAAAATCCCTGCCATTAAGAAACTCCACATTTTTGGTTTGATGTGACGTTGAGCATCTCTAACTGCTTCGGGTTGTTCGGCGGCTTCTCCATAAGCCAAACGAGAAATTAGCCCCATCATGGCAGAATACTTTGCCCATCCATAAACAGGAACAAATACCCATAAATATCCCAAAAAAGCTATTTTAAAATACTTTTTAAAATTGTCACGATAAATGCGTAACCCAGCACTAACAACGTTACCAACACTTAAAGGTTTCATGGTTTAGAATACACTCCTTCAGGGGATTTACAATGTAGAAATTTAAGTAGCAATTTAAGTAGAAACTTAAAATCTAAAAACTCAACTAATTTAATTAATTAATTAAGTGCGGACAATCTCATCTTTCCCTGAAAACCTCAATAACTAACTAACTAATAACTAACTGTTAAGCAAACTTACAATAAACAAAATAAAACATGATTAATCAAGTAGTGGGGATAGATTTAGGTGGGACAGGGATTAAACTGGGACGATTCTTAAAAGATGGGACTTGTTTAGAGACAATTACTGTAGCTACTCCTCAACCAGCTAAACCGAACTTAGTAGTTAAAGCGATCGCTCAAGGAGTAAAACAGCTTAATTTAAATTATACTTGTGGTGCGATCGGTCTTGGTCTTCCTGGGCCAACAGATCATGCTCGTCGTATTGCCAGAAAATCGATTAACCTTCCAGGCTGGGATGATGTTCCTGTAGCAGAATGGCTTGAAGCACAAACTGGACTCCCTACTGTGTTAGAAAATGATGCTAATTGTGCGGCGATGGGAGAAGCTTGGTTAGGGGCAGGACAAGAATTTCAAGATTTTATTTTGCTCACTTTGGGAACAGGGGTAGGGGGCGGCATATTTCTTAATGGTAAATTGTTTACTGGTCGCCGTGGTGCAGCAGGAGAGCTAGGTTTAATTACCTTGAACCCCCAAGGATATCCCTGTCGTAGTGGGAACCAGGGTTCCTTAGAACAGTATGCTGCCATTGGTTCAATTCGTCGCTCCACAGGCAAAGAACCCGCTACCATGGGCAAGTTAGCTCAAGCAGGAGATCCCGCAGCTTTACAATTCTGGGAAGAATACGGCAAAACTTTGGGGGCAGGACTTGCCAGCCTGATTTATGTATTAACTCCCGAAGCGATCATCATTGGCGGAGGTATCAGTGCCAGTGCGGAATTTTTTCTGCCCAGTACCGTAGAGGAAATTAATCAGCGGGTCGTATCTCCCTCTCGCGATGGTTTAAAGTTACTCCCTGCAAAATTAGGGAATCAGGCAGGAATGCTGGGTGCCGCAAAATTAGTTTGGGACGAGATTGATAATATTGAGAATAAGTAATAAGTATTATTCTCTACTAAATGCTACTTACTAGATGGTGCTACCTAAAAAAGATAACTTAGAAGGTACGGAAATTAATTAGAATAACTATATTATTGCGATCGCATTTTTTTATCATGCTAGATTTTCTCAATCCCATCCTCAACCGCCATCCAGAAAACATCAAAGCTAAAGTTGAGATTTATACATGGGCAACCTGCCCTTTCTGTATCCGTGCCAAATTACTTTTATGGTGGAAAGGGGTAGACTTTACCGAGTATAAAATCGATGGCAATGATGCTGCCCGAGATAATATGGCAAATAGAGCCAATGGCAAGAGAACAGTCCCCCAGATTTTTGTTAATAATCGCCATGTGGGCGGTTGCGACGATCTTTATGACTTAGATGCTAAAAATGAATTAGATCCCCTTCTCGCTCAAGCTGTGAGCTAGATTAGTTAAGAGTTTGAATATTCAGCGATCGCCAAAGACGATAGGATAATTCTACAAATGCGATCGCCAAAAATATTATATAAATATAGCAATGAGTAATATTCAAATCGAAACTGACCTTAAAGAAGTATTGGGAGAAATCAACTCTAAGCTTGGTAAGATGGATGAGCCTCTCAACAATATAGAAGTTTCTCAGGCCAGGTTAGAAGAAAGATTTAGTGCTCAAGAGAAGATAGTTGCAGAACTTAAAGATTCGCAAAATAAGCAAATTTGGGCATTAATTATCTTGGCTTTCACCCCTGTTATCAGTTTGGTAGTTGGATTAAGTAAATTCATTTTCTTCCCCAATCCTTAGCGATCGCCAAACACAACAAGATAATTCTACAAGAGCGATCGCTATTACGAAGGTGGGTGTAATTAAACATAAACTAGATTAGTCAACAGGGGTAGCACTAGGCACTAAGCTGATTTTTGAGGTTTTATAAATTATTTCGACTGCCTACTTATCAACAATCAGAAGCTAGACAAGATCGCCATATCTTTAGGGATACTTGACTAATAGTGATATCGACAAGAGATTATTTTGATGTAGTCTTTTCCTACTCGATAAACTAACCTGTTAGTTTCATCAATTCTTCTCGACCAATAGCCAGACAAATTTTCTTTTAAAGGTTCGGGTTTGCCGATTCCCTCAAACGGAGTGACTAAAGTATCTCGGATGAGTCGATTAATTCTCTTAAGAGTCTTCTTGTCTTGACCCTGCCAGTAGACATAATCTTGCCAAGCTTTGCTATCCCAGGTTAAATCACGCATAATCTAGCCATCGATTAATTCATGGGCTTCCCCTTCCCCTGCCCTGTCTCTGGCGACCGCATCCATTAAATGTTTGGCATTAGCGGGAGAACGCATTAAATACAATGTTTCCATGATCGAATCGTAATGACTCTTCGATAGCAGTACGATGTCCTCTCGATCTCTTCTCTTAATCAAAGTGGAATCACAGTCGTCACTTACCCGATCTAAGACCTGCTTGAAGTTTTCTCTCGCTTCTGAATAATTGACTATTTCCATCGCCCTAGAAACTGTACTTGTTTAAGGACAAGTCTAGCATAAAGATTAATAGCGATCGCCAAACACAACAAGATAATTCTACAAGAGCGATCTCTAAATCCTCTAGTTAATTTCCTGCTGCAAAGGGTTCACATTCTCCCCCCAAGCCATTAACGATCGCACAAGTATTATGAGCCATCATTTCGGTATAATTTGCCGTTTCTCCTAAACCATCAACATATAGTTTTTCTGGGGATACTTCGACATCTGCTGTACGGGCGACATTATTGATGACGCGATCGCTTTTGGTCGATTCGACGAAAATAGTCTGTACTCCCACTTGTTTAATTTCTGCCGCTAAATCTCTTACTTGAGAAGCGGTAGGGGTAGCTTCTGAACTCAAGCCTTGTAAGGTTTTATAGTCTTCTAGATTATAAGCCTGGACATAATAATTAAGGGAGTCATGAGTTGTGACTAATACTCTTTGACCCGCAGGAATGGTATCAATTTGTTCCTTAATCCAGGCATCTAGTTGCCAAAGTTGCTCCGTTAAAGTAGTACTATTAACCAGGTAGCGTTCCGCTTCTAAAGGGTTTACTTGCAAAAATAATGATTTAAGCAGTTCTATCATGGCTACCGTATGCTCTATATTGTGCCAAACGTGAGGATCTGCGGCTAATTCTGGTTCAGACTCTTCGGCTTCAGCCTTTTCTGCATGTTCCTCGTGTTCATGTTCAGCCTCTTCTGCATGTTCCTCATGTTCGTGTTCAGCTTCTTCTGCATGTTCCTCGTGTTCGTGTTCTGCTAATATCGGTTGCGTAACTACCTGTTCATATAGAGCCATTCTTGCTTGAGGATTTGACTCATCTTTGGTTGCTTCGATCAGCTTGATCAATCTCGGCTCTAATTCATAACCGCCATAAAGAATGAGCTGTGCTTCTGCCATTGCTTTACGCTGAGAAGGAGTAGGACGATAGGTGTGAGGATCTTGATTGGCACCAATCAGACAAGTTAGATCGACAGTATCTTGAGCAATAGTTTTAACCAAGTCGCAGATTATATTATGGGATGCGACTATTTTCGGCTTTCCTTGTGCTTGAACGGTATTGTTTTGGGTCTTAAGACTGCTTCCGATCAGACTAGCTAAGATCCCGATAATAGCTAAACTAATAATATTTCTTCCACCGCTGCTCTTGAACATCTTGTTAAACATAAAACTACTGGTTATTAATTTCTGGCAATTATGACAGTATTTCTCGATCAGAGAAATAAGAATGATAATGATTCTAATTATTCTAATGTAGAATGATAATGAATCTCATTTTTATTGATTAATGCTGGAAGTTTGTAACCTAAGCGTAAAGTATCGTCATACTTGGGCAGTAGAAAACGTCTCATTTAAGCTACAACCAGGACAAGTAACAGGTTTATTAGGAGCAAATGGTGCAGGAAAAAGTACTTTAGTCAAGGCTATTTTAGGTTTAATCCCGATCGCAGAAGGTATAGTCCAGTGGACAGACAAACCAGTTACCAAGCGACTTAATAAGGTAGCCTATGTTCCACAGCGATCGCAAATTGATTGGAACTATCCCGTCACCGTAGCTAGGGCAGTCATGATGGGGCGAGTCAGGGCTACAGGGTGGTTTCGGCAACATAATCAGAGATCCCAGGTTTTAGTCAGAGATGCATTGCAACGGGTCGGCATGTGGCAATATCGTCACCGTCAGATCAGCGAACTATCGGGGGGGCAACAACAGCGAGTCTTTTTAGCTCGGGCGATCGCTCAAGAAGCAGATTTACTCTTATTTGATGAGCCGTTTAATAATGTTGATCAGCAAACGGAAACGATTATTTTTGATATCTTTGCCGAACTAAAAGCACAGCAGAAAACTCTCTTAGTAATTAGTCATGATCTGAGTGAAACGTTAGAGAATTACGACCAATTATTACTATTAAATAAGCAGTTAATTGCCTCTGGTAGCAAGGAGGAGGTATTAACTAACGAAAATATCAATCGGGCTTACAATAGATACTTCAATTTTCAGACTCAACCATTAACTATGAATCATTCTGTCAATGCTAACTTGGTTAATTGAACCTTTAGAATTCGAGTTTATGCGCCAAGCGATCGCCATTGGCATCTCTTTAGGTATTCTTGGGGCAGTGGTAGGAAGTTATTTAATTTTGCAGCAGATGGGCATGATGAGTGGAGTAATTTCTCATGCCGTTTTGCCTGGTATTTCTATTGCTTTTTTCTTAGAAATAAATTTAGCTATTGGGGCATTTATTGGGGGAGTATTAAGTGCTTTAGTCGTGATGGGCATTCAAAAGCGATCGCGGATTAAAGTTGATGCAGCAATGGCATTAACCCTGACCAGTTTTTTGGCTTTAGGAGTAATCCTAATTACCACCTTGAAAACTAATCAGATTAATCTGGATGAAATTCTCTTTGGGGACATATTAGGAGTCACCAGTGGAGATGTTTGGCAGACAGTAATTATCACAGTCATTATTTTAATTCTGACCAAGCTTTTTTATAAAGAATTAGAATTCTACACCTTCGATCCTTTAGGAGCAAAAGCCTGTGGTTTACCGATAAACTTACTCTATTTTGGCTTGATTTGTGCCATTACCCTAACTATTGTTGCTAGTATGCAGACGGTGGGGGTATTACTGGTAATGTCCTTATTAGTTGGACCCGCAATTACTGCTTACTTGTTAGTCAAAGAATTATCCCAGATGATGATTTTAGGGGCAATTATTGGCTCCTTTTCTAGCATTACGGGCATGTATGGTAGTTACTATTTCGACTTACCTTCTGGCGCGGCGATTGTGATGGTAATTTTTGCCTTTTTCTGGCTCGCATTTTGCTTTAGTCCTAGTCAGGGACTGTTAACTGAGCCTGAGTTTAATAGTAGAATTCTCAGTTTGTTTAGAAGTAACAAAAATACTGATAATTAAGTAAGAAATAAAGGGGCTTCGCCCCAGCTATAAGCTATAAGCTATAAGCTATAAGCTATAAGCCTTAAAGGATTTCCGTACATGATTAGCTCCTAACGTCGCGTCAGCTTCGCGTCACCTTGACCCATATGGCTTGCACCCTAAAGGGCTCTTGTCCGAACATGGGGATAAACCTGAACATGGGGGTACTATTGACTGTTGCCCTAAAGGATTAGCTCCTAAAGTCGCGTCACTGTTGACTGTTGACTTCCGCGCAGGGGTACTAGTCAATGCCCTAAACTGCGCCGTTATTTTTACTAAAAACAATCATGACAGTTTTAAATATCAGTTGCAGATCATACTTTAAACTCCAATTTCGCTGATATTTTAAATCTAGCTTAATGACATCTTCAAAATTTCGCACTTGAGAACGACCATTGACCTGCCATTCTCCAGTCATCCCAGGTTTAACATCCAATCTTTGCCATTCAGGAATCCGATAAGCTTCTACTTCTTCGGGAGTTGGAGGACGAGTCCCGACTAAACTCATATCACCTCTAAGAACATTCCAAAATTGAGGAAATTCATCAAGACTAGTCCGTCGTAGAAAGCTACCGACAGAAGTGACACGGGGATCATTGTCATTTTTAAAAAAAGCGCCACTAGCCTGATTCTCAACCTGTTTTTTCATCGACTCAGCATTGGCGTACATTGAGCGAAACTTCCAGATTTGAAACTTGCGACCCATCCAACCACAGCGGGTTTGATCAAATAGAATTGCTCCCTTGCTGTCGGACTTAATGAAGATCGCAATGGGAATAAAAATAACCCCAGTAATCATCAGACCGACTATAGCACCCACAATATCTATCAGCCGTTTAGTTGTCGATCTCACCGAAGGATGAGTTTCTGGGGATTCTTTCCTTGACCATTTGGCTGAAGATCTAATATTCAAAACATCAGTCAATCCTGTCATAGAGAGGGTTGCCATCACAGGGGGTTGAACAGAATCTAAAATAAGTTCGATATTGTTAGCTTGCGCCGACTTTAGGTTGACAATTAAAGCCCCAACTCCGCTGCTATCAATAAATCGGGTTCTACTGAAATCAAGAAGAATTTGATGATGAGGAATATTTTGTTGCAGCAACTTGCCTACAGTTTGCTTGAAGATCATGGCTTCTAAAACTGTTAAACGCTCGGGGATTTCTACAACGGGGTCGTCCTGAATAGAGGACAAGGGAAACAAGATCTCCGGTGTCTCGTCAATCATTAATTCTCTATTTTAATTATCAGCATTATCAAACTGCACTCTCAATGATCAAAGTTGGCTAAGTAGAACCAACTCACCTGCATTAAATCAGAAAACTGTATATGTAAGCTAGATAACAATTCTGGAGAATTATTTCGTTGACTTACCCAAATACCTAATATTATAGGCATTTATTTGGTTTTGTTCATCTAATTTAACACTAATCTGTAATTGTAATGTAATTATAGAATTAGAGACCAAAGCTATTTGAGAATGAATATAATCGCCTAATTTTAGAGTTCATCTTAAAGACGATTTTCTCTTCTGCCGATAGGTTCTCTGCCCTCCTTTGCTCTAGACTTGTCTCGGGATGCACTACGACGCAATGCTTGAAGACGCTCTTCATACTTCTTTCTTTTGCGGCGACTAGGAGTCATCTCGATTAAAGTTTTTAAGGCACTACCAAGACTTTTATAGGCATTGGGAAGAGAATAACCAAAACGAGTTGCCAGGGCGATCGCTTTTTCATCGGCTTCAATCGCTTCAGTAATAGTTTTTTCGCTGCTATTCTTTTGCCATAGTCGATAACCAGAAATCCCGCATAAAGACAGAGCCAGTAATAACAGCAATCCATCTTGTACCCATAGTTCCCCCACAGCACCACCTAAGCCGATTGCCAAAGCCGCCATTTCCCAGCCTTCCTTAGGAATGGTATCGTTTTGTACTCGAGCAACCTCGTGCCAAAACAGTAAATTGCGCTGATCAATCGCTAAACTATCCCATTTAGCTAAATCAATTTGAATTTCAATCTCATCCTTGCCAATTTCTTCGCTACGGACGAGGGGGGGATTAACTTCAGTTGAGCCTTCGACAATTACCCAGCTTTGGAGTTCTGGGGGAAGCAACGTTTTTAAACGACGCAGTTCATTAATTTCTGCTCTAGCGGAGGAGGTTGCATAACTCATACGTCTAACAAATTAATACTCTGATAATTAGTAATTTCTAAGTGTACTCACTTTTTTATGATATCTAAATTTATTTACTGATTAAATCCCTTGGGATCTGGAGGATTCCCAGATAAACTTGATACTTAACAAATGTTTTAGATTTGGAATCAATATACTATGTTTAGGCAGACCAAAAAATATTTTAGCCTGATTTGTTTTCTAGGTTTTGGTCTTATATTTAGCGTTATTCTATATAAGTTAGGTCAAAATACAGTTTGGGCTAGTTCAACAAATCTTATTGTTCAAGAAGCGACTGCTGGGGGAACTGGAGGGGGAACTCAGGTAAATATACTTCAGGCAATTGTTTTGGGCTTTGTTCAGGGGGCGACGGAATTTATCCCCATCAGCAGTACGGCGCATCTCAAAGCTGTTCCTGTATTCCTGGGTTGGGGTGATCCTGGCGTTTCTTTCATCGCCGTAATTCAGCTTGGTAGTGTCGCAGCGGTTTTATCTTATTTTTGGTCGGATTTAACGAATATTACTCAAGGCATGATTAAGGCAGTTCGTACTTCTGACTATGACTCTCAGGATTTCTGGCTAGCAGTCGGGATTGCTGTCGGCACTATTCCCATCGTTGTTCTGGGTTTGATGTTGAAAGTTTTTGAACCAGCTTTCTATGAGAGTACTTTAAGGAGTATGCCTTCTATTGCCATTGTTTCCATTGTCATGGCTTTATTATTGGCGTTAGCTGAAAGTGTTGGCAATCAAAAGCGCAATTTTAAGGATTTGACGGTGAGAGACGGTATTTTGGTTGGGTTAGCTCAAGCATTAGCGATTATACCTGGAGTATCTCGTTCTGGTTCAACAATGACCGCTGGTTTATTTAATAACTTAGATCGCTCAACCGCAGCACGGTTTTCCTTTCTGTTGGGAATTCCTGCCATCCTGCTCTCTGGTTTAGTCGAGTTAAAAGAGTTGATTAGCCCCGTTGAAGGGACAAGTTTTGAACTGTTACCTTTGATTGCGGCATTGATATCTTCGGCAGTATTTTCTTATCTGGCGATCGCCTGGTTATTAGAGTTTCTTAAAAGAAGAAGTACTTGGGTGTTTGTCTGGTATAGATTAGGATTCGGCGTATTTATCTTAACTGCTGTGGCTTTGGGATGGATTAAAGGATAAGGAAATCTGTCATCGCGAATTATATTTTCATAAAACCTTGTCTGCCAGAGAAACTCCATACTATAGTCGTTTGTGCGATCGCAACTGCCGTCAAAAGTTGATTCTTGATATGATTAATGATTATGAGTTTAGCTACTGTTCAACCAGCCAAAATTAGCCGTGTATTGCCAGATTCGATCGCCTCAGAGATTGGATTTGAACCTGGTGATG
>CALLPS010000399.1 GCA_938015355.1 uncultured Pleurocapsa sp. | reverse complement strand
GTGCTGTTAGTTTGTAATCCAAAAGCGATCGCCGATCGCATAATAAATCTTGACGAGTACATTTAGAGAAGATGTATGATCATGGGATACCGATAGACACGATGGGGATTTTTGGCAATTTTGAATATAGCAATAATTGGCATAACCCAAGTAGCGATAAATAAGAGAATCAGTAAGGGAAATCCAATCAATAACAAGATTAGTAACCCAAAACAAATGCCTAAAATATAAGTAGTAATACAAAAGTTAAGTGCTTCTTTCGCATTAGCAATAGTCACCTCATCTTCAGATAATAAGATGATTGCCACTGGAATTAGTATACTGACAAAACTCGAACTAAATAAAATTGAACAATGGGATAAAATTGAAAGGATTTTACGCTGATCTTTGATATTTTTCTGTTTATCTGACATGAAGTTACTTGTAATAATTAATTTGCAAACTACAAATAAAATACTATTGTTTTAGTAGCTCAAAGTAATAACCCCTTTCAGGTGACGCTTTAACCTTCACTAGAGCAGTTGTACTGATGCGATCGCCTGATGGCAAAAACTCCACTTGACTATTTGCGCCTGCAATAGTTAATTTTCCCTGGCGGAGAGTATCTTGTAAGCCATCTCTAGTGTTGTTAGCTTGTAATCCAAAAGCGATCGCTTTTGTGGCATCATAAGAGGTAGCAGTACGCCAGGTTAGTACTGTGTCTACTCCCCAGTTTTCATAAGCTTGCGTTGTAAAGTCTTGGGCGGAATCTTGTTGTTGATGAAAGGGTACAGGTAAGACGACACCGTTTAAGTCTCCTTGTCCTGATTGGGTTATTTTAGAAGTATTAAGGGAAAAAGTGCCAAGCAATGCCATTTTCCAGTTATTTGCTCTGGCTATATCAATCGCTCGACCTAATTTATCAATATTAGGTGCTAACAGCACGGCTTCTGCACCACTACTAATTAGATCGTTAACAGAGTTTTCGGCATTAAAATCGGGGGCAGCTAAATCACATTGAGTATTAATATGATTTCCCCCTTGAGCTAGTAACGCAGGGATAAAAGCATCTTTGAAAGTAACGTTATCAGGGGCTTGGGAATCATAACAGATAGCGACATTTTTACGTTTTGCTGTCTTGACGACATATTCGGCTAAAGTATTTGCCATGTCGTTGTTAGTTGGTGCAGCACGGAAGATATAATTACCAAAATTAGATAGCTCCCCAGAAGTGCTGGTAGGAGTAATCATCACTAAACCCTCCTTCTGATATATTTTTGCTCCCGCTAACGAAGCATTGGAAGCATTAGAGCCAATTACCCCTAAGATTGAGTCATCTTTTACTAAGGTTTGAGCCACTTGCTTGGCAATATCAGAGTCGTTTTGATCATTAATAATTTGTACCTGTAAACTACCCCCCTGCTCGTTATATTCACTTTGAGCTTGAGCAATACCCCGCAACATCTCTTGTGCCACGTCGAGGTTAGAGCCGATGGGCACAACCGCAGCAATTTTGACTGGCTGTTGCTCTGCTACCTGGGCATTATTTAAATAGATGCGTGCTTCTGGATCATTAGGATATTTTGCTAGAGACTGCTCGAAATAATCTATTGCTTTTCGATAGTTTTTCTGAGCAAAAGCAGAAATACCCCGTTTTTTATCTTTGGTAACATTAGCAGCAATTAATAATTTATCTCCTAAGCTAAAACGATTAGTTAAAGACGTTTCTTTGGGCGAGTTCAAAGAGATACTGGGGAGATTTAGTTTAGTTTCCGCTGTATTAACTTCCTTCCCTGTAAATAAATCTATTTTAGTCCAGGCAAAAATAATCCCTAAAGCGAGTAAAATAAATACAATGGGGGGTATATTACCTAATTTCTTGTTCATGACTGTTGATGACTCCCTAAACTTTTAAATCTTTTTTCAATTTCCGCTTCCAGTGAGAGAGCGTCGATCTCGTCTGCTAAAGCTTCTGACGGATTTTCCCCTAACTCTGCTTTCGCCTCATCTAATAGGGCGCGTTTCTCAATGCCGTTTTTCGCATCGGCAAATTGCGATCGCGCGGAATCTAAATCCAACTCATTAGTAAACTGCCCCATCTCTGCCATTGCCTGATTGACTACGGTTAAAGATTCTAAATTTTCTAGCTCTAATTTATAGGCTTCTAATCTCTCTGTTTCCCGTTTCAGCTTGGCTTTCGCCTTATTCATCGTGATCTGAGCCGTTTCCACCCGTTCACTTAATTGAGGTAAAATCTTTTCAATAGCGATCGATTTAGTAATTGCTAGTCGTGCAGCATCTTCATTACCTTTACTATAGGCTAACTGTGCCTGTTTCTCGGCTTGATGAAATTCTCCTAGCTTGTTGTTATATTGCTGTTGTGCCAAATTATAAGTGGAGACTACTTTCGCCACGGCATTTGATAATTGAGCGATCGATTCTTGCATCGATATGATGGATTCTGCTGCCACTTTTTGCGCCACAACACCTCCTTTTTCGATGGGCAATCCCCAAAGTCTTTTCCAAACGGCTACTGATGTTCTCCCCGCAGTTTCTCCTAATAGCCAGTAGGTAACTTTTTTCGGCGTTATTTTTTTCATTGTTTTAAACTAATTATTTGTTGCCCTAAGGTATAGCAATTCTCGTTTGAGTGAAG
>CALLPS010000398.1 GCA_938015355.1 uncultured Pleurocapsa sp. | reverse complement strand
GATCGCTGATTGAGCAAGTCTGATAGTTGGGACACCAATGATTGTAGAAATCTCTGCCTGTCTTTCTGGCAACTTAATGTTAATCGGCAATATTCTCCAGTTAACACCAATAGTTCTCAATTTCCAATACAAACTGGCTGCATCTTGCAATGCTTCCCAAGAACAGATAAATACCTCATCAAGCTCTTTATAATTAATCTTGTCTAAGGTGTTATAAAGTGATTCTTCATTATCGAACTCAGCAAGATTTAACTGTCCTGCAATTTGGAAAACTTCACTGCTTTCTAACAAATTTTTGGAGTTGGCTAGTTCTTCTGGATGACCAATTAATAATATTTTCTGTCTTAATGGATAATATTTTTGACGAACATAAGCCCAGACCCAGTTGAGAGTTAGACGCTGAAAAGTTACCAATAAAAGCGTAAGAAGTCCTGCTATGAGTAACTGATAAATAACCCTTGGTTCATAAAACTGATAGACAATTGGAACAACAGCTAAATGAGCCAAGAAAACAGCTTTAATTGAACTATAGATGTTGCGACTTTTATCTCCTTTTCGATATAAATCGAAGGCAGAAAAGAGAAACATCATGAATGCCAAAACAGTCAAAAATAGACTAAATATTTCAGGGCTTTGCCAACTAAAATTCAGGCTTAATTGTTTCCAGCTACCATCGTAAGCAATTAACCAACCTAGCCAAAGCGCAAAATTGTCCAGCACCAATAAAATGACTATTTTCAATCTGTAGGAAAGTTCTTTGCCAGCTAGCTTTAAATATCCAGGAGAACGTAAGTCTCTCTTTTCTGTTATTTCATCAGCTAAATAATTTTTTCCCACGGCATAGTCTGGAGTACTGGAGAATTTGTCTAACATAACTTGCTTTCGAATTAGTCTTAAAGTTCCGCATCAGATCGATAAAGTAGTAGTAGTATTATTCTCTACTTAGACTACGTAGTATATATACTTAGTTTTGTGTTGAGAATTTGACCGCAATTGCTTCTAAAAATAATCAAACTTGAAAAAATATTAATAATAAGTTTATACAATAATAACTAAGTATGTTCATTTAAGAGAAAATACTTAGTTATAAGTTAATGTATAACCTAAGCCTCAGCTTACTGTCAATGACTTAACTAAATTGAGTCGATGCCTTTACAGTAACTTTATCTTTATTGATTATGCAGAAAAAGGTGAAAAATTCTAGTAGAAAATAAGTAATTAAAAAATATCTTTTCTTCGCAGCACAGCCACAGCCACAATTGCATAAACTAAGGTATGAGCAAGTAAAATACCCCAGTTTAGGAGCAGATTTTCCCAATTAGCATCGTATACTGGTGTAGCTTGAAATATTTCGTTTAGCATTTCTCCTCCCAATGTACTGTTGGTCTCGGGTGCCATAGCATTGACATCAGCTAATGAACCATAAGCACCAATAGACCAACGACTAAGCATCAGCCAAGAAAGCTTTTTCGACCATCCTTCTAATGTAAATAAGACTCCAGAAAAAATAATTTGTGGAATCATGATGAGCGGTAAAATTCCATTTCCTTCATTTTCAGTTTTAACAAATGCCGATAGCATCAAGCTAAGGCTGGTACTGGCAAGTAAGGTGAGAAAGGTGGTCATTGCAAAGCCAAGGGGCCAAGAAATTAATTCAGACTGAGGCCCTTGAAAAACCAGTAGCACAACTGCGGTAATTAACAACGTTTGTACTAGAGCCAAACCGCCTCTGATGATCAGTTTTGAACTCAAGTAGGGTAATAATCCCAAGTTCAGTAGCCTTTCACGAAAATAGATTGCAGCTTCTTTGACAATTTCACGGATCGCGTTAGATAGACCAATCCAGATCGCAATACAGCTAAAGATAAATAACAAGCGCAATGCTAAGGAAGCCTGAGTAACACTTGGTGCATCAATCACGCTCAGGGGTTGCTCATTGCGCAAAGGCAACCCAGTTAAAGCGATTGTAATCGGTCCTGCTAATAAAGTTAAAATTAAGCTAGTGCGATCGCGACTAACTAATTTCCAGTAGCGTTGGCATAGCAAAGATAACTGTGCCAGGGGGGAGATCCCCGTCTTCGATTTATTAGACTTAGCAGCTTGTTGATTCTCCTTGCCTGGGCTGAGAGAATTTTGAATATAAGACTTATATTCAGGGGAACTAGCAAATTTTTCTGACCAGTAGCTGACTCTTTCCGCGATCGCCGCTTTGTTTTTGCCTTTATTCAACTCAATATAAATATCAGCAAAATCACTAAAGTTTTCGTCTTCAAACTGTCCTTTATGCTTCTGGAAAAAGGGGAGAGCTTCTTCGGGGGGACCATAGTAGCAAAGATTACCTCCCAATCCCATAAAAGCAATGCGATCGCAAATGCTAATATTATCTGTGGCGTGGGTTACTAAAGCGATAGTTCGTCCTCGATCAGCCTGTTCCCTTAACAGCAGCATCATTTCTTTATCTAAGCCAGGATCTAGACCTGAAGTAGGCTCATCAAGGAAGAAAAGTTTAGGATCTGCCAATAGCTCTACTCCAATACTGACTCGTTTTCGTTGACCGCCACTGAGTCTAGAGACAATAGTATTGCGGACATGAGATAGCTTGATTTGCTCTAAAGTATTGGTAATTACCTCATCGATATTAGTGTCAGGGGGCAGACGAAGCTGGCAAGCACAGCGCAAAACTTCTTCTACTGTCAAGTCACGATGAATAATATCGTCTTGGGGAACATAACCCACTTGAGAACGATAAATTGGCCAGTTTTTACGAAGATTATCCCCATTAAGATAGACATTCCCCGACGATATGGGGGCAATTCCCAACAAAGCCTTCATCAAGGTGGATTTTCCTGCGCCACTACCGCCGACAAATGCCACTAGCTGTCCTGGCTCTAATACGAGAAAAACATCCTTGAGAATCGTAAAGGTTTCACCTTTTTTATCTTTGACTCTGAAAGTTAACTTGTGAGCATCGAGGCGAATTTGATTGTTAGCATTAGTTAACTCTAAAGCCTCCCCTGTAAACAGTAAAACATAGGGACCGATTTGAATCGTGTCACCTTTATTGAGTAAATAAGGCTTTTCTAAGCGATCGCCATTGACAAAAGTACCATTACTACTCCGATCCTGTAGGGTATAACGTCCCTTCCCATCAGGATTAACCGTAGCATGGAGACGGGATACAGTCGGGGCATCTAATTCTATGGCAGAAGAACTGTTGGGGGAGCGTCCTAACTCCACAGGCCAATGCTGTAAACCCTTGAGATTGAGACGACGCACCGCAGGAATGCTCATCTCTCCTCGCTTAGGATTGTAATAGGTCAAGGTTATCTGCTGGCGAGGATCTTGACCAATATGTAGTTGTTCCCCATTCTTGAGAATATGTCCTTCCGTGAGATTGATGCGCGACTGATTGAGAAAAATTCCATTACCACTGGGCTTATTGTGATGGCGATCTCCATCATAAATGCGAAAATTATTACCTTCTTTCTCAATAATTGCCTGTTTACGAGAGATGATGTTCCACTCTCTGGGAGCTTGCATGTTTGCCCAATCAGGATCTCTGCCCAAATAGTTGATATCTTTAGCCAAGGTAAGCATCTTTTTTTGACCCTGATTATCTAGTTCGATATAGGGTTCTGTATCGACAGTTGTTAATACTGTTTCCTTGGAATAATTACTTGCCATAACGATTTATATATTTATAAAATTGTCTGATAAATTACAATTTAAATGGGGGAATCAAAGAAAATATAGGCAGTTGAGAATCTTTTGTGTTGCTACTTTTTGAACAGGTTTAGTCACTTATTAGTCACTTAGTTTATCAGACTAGTTTAAAGCTACGCAGTCGTATTTAAACTCAATTTGATTTGATTAAAATTAGCTATTCCATTGATTGATATTCCTAATCAAGACTTAAGTTGTAATCACTGTGAAATTCAACTTGATTCCTTGGTCTTACTCAATTCCTCCTCAAATAAAAATGTATCACAGGTAAGTTACACAAATCTGACTTAGGTAAAGTCAATGTCTTAAAATTTGCTTAAGTCTAAAGCTAAATAAGGCTGGAGAAAACATGCTTGTTTCGCTATTTTAAAATTATTATGTCGTAACAGATTGTGAATATTTACTTCACAGAAGACAATTAACATGGTTGTTTTAGTAATTTAGCTTGGTACCTACTTATTGTTTGGTCAAGATCAAACATTGAGGGGTCGCTCTAAAAGAAAGGGCAAAAATGACTAACCTGAAATCATCATTGTGTAGTATTTTTAGTAAAGAGCTTTAAGTATTAATATTGCTCATATCCCTAAAATTATTTTCGACCTGGCTGACAAGTCATTCTCAGGCTGAGAGACAAGGGTGAACTAACTTTTAGACAATATAAATTTTAGACAATTTAGACAATTTTTAGATTATTAAATTTATCCTTTGGTCGATTAATGCTTCCTCGTCAAGACACAGTTGAAATTTTCTCCACTTTTATCCAATTTGATTATGACCGTTTTAGCGGTTGGGCAACAGATACACGATTACGTCGTAGTATAAGACAATCCTTAAGCAAAATATCCGTTGAAAATTCGGCTAATTTTTGGGCTTTATATTGGCATAAAATTTGGCAAGAGCAACCTCAAGGTTTAGCCAGAGAACATCTGACAGCCTATCTACAGGAAGTTTGCTTTTGGTCTGCCTCGAAAACAATTAGTGGTTTCAGCAGCAGTCAATATACTGTACCTGATTGTTTCCAAATTGCGATCGCCAGAATCGATAAGGTGCTTAAAGGGTTTGACAGAGAAAGAGGTTTTAATCTTAAAAGTTATGCCAGCATCACCTTTGGCAATCTCATTAGAGAGCTACTACGTCAAAAAAAGGAAATTGATATTTGCTCTGATTGGTCTTTACTCCGTAAATTAAGTCAGAAAAGAATGACAGCAGCCTTAGCCAACGCAGGGCTGGAGCAGAGGATAATTGAGCAATATATTCTGGCTTGGAATTGCCTGAAAACAATTTATGTCCCCGAAAAAGCTAACTCTACTCGTAAATTACCTAAACCCAATCGAGAAACTTGGCAGTCGATCACGAATTTGTATAACCAAGAGAGCAAAACTCAGTTAAGTCCATCTACCTCTTCCGAGACAGTAACTATCGAGAGTATAGAGAAATGGATGTTAATCTGCGTTAAAGCGGTTCGTTCTTATTTGTTTCCCACGGTCACCTCAATCAATAAGCCTAAGCCAGGATATGAATCAGGGGAAATTGTTGACTCTATTGTCGGAGAAGTTGATGAGTCTCTCTTAACGGACATGATTGCTAATGAAGAAGCACAGCAGCGGAATCAACAGCAGACAGACATTAATCAATTTTTGACTACTACCATCAATCAACTCCAGCCAGAATCACAAAAATTACTGGAACTATATTATAGTCTCGGATTAAAACAAGCAGAAATTGCCCAAGAATTAGACACTCAACAGTACAATGTTTCTCGTAAATTATCTAAGGTGAGAAAAATATTGCTCAAAGCTTTGGCTCAATGGAGTCAATCAACGATGCATATTTCTTTGACATCGGACGTACTCAACAATATCAGTTCGCTATTAGAAGAATGGTTGGCTGGATACTACAGCAGCAATTAATTAGAAAATATATTTTATTTAGACCAAGAGTACCCGCGATGACTACCCTAAACTCAACTATATTTAATCCGACTCATTTAGTTTTAGAAATTGAGCCCGCTACTATGGATCAAGCCTGGTCACAAAGCAGCAATGCTGGCAATAGTGCGAGTCGCTGGCAGAGTTATCTTAATCAAGTTGCTCTTAATGTATTTTTACCATGGTTGCAAACAGAAGAAGATGCTGCTGCTGAAGTAGGTTTCCCTCACGCAGCTCAAGCTAATATTTGGGAGGTAGTTAACGGGACAGCGATCGCTATTAAAGATGCTAAATTAGTTTTAATTCCTACGGAAGTGGAAGATTTAGAGGAATTACGGGTTCCTCAAGAATGGATTGATGTTCCCGAATGGGCTGCGGATTATTATTTAGCAGTACAGGTCAATGTTGACGCGGGCTATGTGCGGATTTGGGGTTATACAACCCACCACAAACTCAAAAAAGAAGGCGATTTTAGCTACAGCGATCGCACCTATAGTCTGACGGAAGATCAATTAATCACTGATATCGATGCTTTATGGATTGCTAGAGAACTATGTCCTGATGAAGTTACCCAGACTGCTGTGGCAACCATTGCCGAACTTGCTCCTGCTCAAGCAGAGAATTTAATCGAACGTTTAGGTAGTCAGTCTCAACTATTACCCAGATTAGCTGTTCCCTTTGCCACTTGGGCAGCTTTAATGCAAAATCCACGCTATTGCCAGGGATTAGCAAATCTTCGTCGCGGCTCCTCCCTCAAAACTCCTGTCTTGCAATGGTTTAAGCAAGGAATAACTAGGGCAACCTCAGAATTTGGCTGGAGAAAGATCGAAATGACTTTGAGTGCCGAGGGGTCAAAAGGCGCAGCAATATCTAACCCCACATCGGAAACTAATATCGTTCCTGATTTTGGTCTGGCTAAAAAACTGGCGATCGCTAGTCAGCCCTATGAATTAAAAATCCTGCCTTTAGCAGAAGTGGGATCATGGCGCTTCGAGTTGTGTTGTATTACTCCTGGCTGTATGATTCCTGAGGGCTTCAAACTGAGGTTACTCACCGAAGATTTACAAGCCTTTGAAGGTAATGAAGATGTTGCAAAATCCGCAGTAGAGTGTCTGGCGATAGAAGTTGATCTTGAACCAGGAGAATCCTTAGTGTGGCAAGTTGAACCTACTCCCGACGATTATCAACAGGAGTTATTGCAGTTTTAGACGGTGCTGATTTTAGAACTGAAATACACCAAGATATTTGTTTGGGGAAATCCAACAACAAGCGGTTGTCAAAGCGTGGTTACAACTATTAAGCATTTACCTTAGATAATTTGCTAGTTCTGGCGAGATCAAATACAAAAAAATAAAAATCTCAAGGCTAATATTGCCAGCGTTTTACTTAGTCTTTTCCATATGTAATTACAAAAAGAAGCAATCGCCCAAAGCGAAAAATACAATGCCGAGAATATTACTCCAGTTCAGCAATTAAGAGATTTATCTCCTGGTGATTGGAGTTACGAAGCAATTCGTAGTTTGGCAGAGAGATATGGCTGTATAGAAGGGTTTCCCTCTCGCACTTTTCAAGGAGAGAACACTGTTAGTCGTTATGAATTTGCTGAGGGTTTAAATTCTTGTTTAGAAAAGATTGAAAATCATATATTTTCTTGGGAAAAAGTAGATTTAAGATCTGTTTTATTGAATTATCAAAGTGGGCATTCTAAAACTAACAAAATAATGTCTGCTTACTAAATGGAAAAATTTAAAGGAAAATATAGAATACCATCGACAAGATTGCAAAATTGGAATTATGGCTGGAATGGGGCGTATTTTATTACTATTTGTACCAAAAACAGAATTCATTATTTTGGAAAGGTGGTAAATGGTAGGATGCAATTTTCCCATATTGGAATTGTGGCGGATATTTTATGGTACGAAATTAAAAACCATGCCGATCATATAGAATTAGGTGAATTTGTGGTGATGTCCAATCACATACATGGAATTTTGATATTAAATGATAAAAATTGCGATCGCAATTTCAATAATAACGATAACCGATAACGATCAAACCATCGGACAAAAACGATTTCAAAATCAAGGCAAAAATACCATTTCATCGATTGTGGGGGGATACAAATCTGCCGTTACCAAACACGTTCGGCGTTTGGGATATCAATTCGCCTGGCAATCAAGATTCCACGATTACATTATTCGTAACGATCTTGAATTTGATCGCATTGTTAAATATATTCAAAATAATCCCCAAAATTGGGATCGCGATAAATTTTGCGATTGATATGTAGATTAAAGCGATCGCCGTTCTTAAGCTCATTGCAGACAAGAAAATGAAATAGTAGCTTTATTTACGCCTCAGTCTACTAGTTAACAACGTCACAACATCAATATTGATCTGACATATAAGTCCCAAAGTTTGTTAAGTTTTCTAGAGGATACGTTACCTCTTACAGACTAAGCATGACCTCAAATAAAGTCAAACCGCCACATCATCCTCTTGCTCGTTTACTGCAATATGGGAAGCAATATCGGGTAACTATTTGGCAGGCGACAATCTGTTCTATTCTCAACAAGTTGTTTGACCTCGCTCCTCCCGCTATTATTGGGGCAGCAGTGGATGTGGTGGTTAAGCAGGAAGATTCGATTGTGGCACGTTTTGGGGTCACTGATATTTTTGGACAACTGCTGATTTTGTCCATACTCTCGGCAATTGTTTGGGGCTTGGAATCAATATTTGAATATGCTTATAGTCGATTGTGGCGAAATTTAGCTCAAGATGTGCAGCACGATATCCGTTTGCATGCTTATGGTCATGTTCAGGACTTAGAACTAGCTTACTTTGAGGAACGCAGCACAGGGGCGTTATTATCAATTCTCAATGACGATATTAACCAGCTAGAAAGATTTTTGGATATAGGCGCTAATGAAATTATCCAAGTCTTGACTACGGTATTAATAGTAGGTGCTTCATTCTTTATTTTGACCCCTGATATTGCTTGGATGGCAATTATTCCTGTCCCGATTATTGTTTGGGGTTCAGTGGCATTTCAAAAATGGCTGGCACCCAGATATACCGAGGTGCGGGAAAAAGTAAGTATACTTAATTCTCGATTAGCTAATAACCTCAGCGGCATTACCACGATTAAAAGTTTTACTACCGAAGCTTATGAAATAGAACGTTTAACTAAAGACAGTAACGCCTATAAACAGAGTAACCGAAAAGCGATCGCTCTTTCCGCAGCCTTTATTCCCTTAATTCGTCTCGTCATTTTGGCGGGCTTTACTGCGATCCTACTCTACGGTGGCATGCAAGCGGCATCGGGGGCATTAGCCGTGGGAACTTATAGCGTTTTGGTCTTCTTAACTCAAAGACTACTTTGGCCTCTAACTCGCTTGGGACAAACCTTCGATCTTTATCAACGAGCCATGGCTTCTATTACTCGTGTGATGGACTTGTTGGATACCCCAATCGCTATCCATTCAGGAGACAAGTCTTTGCCCCTAACTGAAATAAAGGGGGAAGTTGTCCTAAATAATATTACCTTTGCTTACAATCAACGAGAACCTGTAATTAAAGATTTCTCACTGCACATATCCTCTGGTGAAACTATTGCCATCGTTGGGGCAACTGGTTCTGGTAAAAGCACTTTGGTTAAACTGCTACTGCGACTATACGAAATACAGTCTGGTGAAATCACTCTAGATGGTCAAAATATTAAAGATATCGTACTCTGGGATCTCCGTCGGGGAATTGGTTTAGTTAGTCAGGATGTCTTCTTATTCCATGGCACAGTTAGGGAAAATATTAGTTATGGCTCTCCCGATGCTAGCATCAGTAAAATTCAAGAAGCAGCAAAAATTGCTGAAGCGGATCAATTTATTGCTGAACTCCCCCAAGGCTATGACACTATCGTCGGGGAAAGAGGTCAAAAACTCTCTGGAGGACAAAAACAACGAATTGCGATCGCCAGAGCCGTTTTAAAAGATCCCCCAATCTTAGTTCTCGACGAAGCAACAT
>CALLPS010000397.1 GCA_938015355.1 uncultured Pleurocapsa sp. | reverse complement strand
CTGGCACATTAAAGGCGGCTAAAGCTGCTCTACCTTTGCCTTCTGGAGTGGGCTGATTGCCGTAAATTCTCAGGTGGGGAATGGTTGCTAGTTTTTTAAACAAGTAAGCGGTTAATTCTTCTTCATAGGCGTGGATTTTGTCCATACCGATACTATTAAGATAATCTACTGCTGCCCCTAATGCGATCGCTTCACCAATAGCAGGTGTCCCCGCCTCGAATTTGTGGGGTAAGTCGCCATAAGTGGAATGATCGAGAAATACTTGATCAATCATCTCCCCACCACCCATAAAGGGAGGCATCTCTAGTAGGATATCTTTTTTGCCGTATAAGAAGCCGATGCCTGTAGTAGCGCACATTTTATGTCCTGAAGCTACTAACCAATCACAGTCGATTGCCTGGACATCAATGGGCATATGGGGAACACTCTGACAGGCATCAATTAAAACTTTGGCATCATACTTATGAGCCTCTGTCGTAATTTCTATGACGGGGTTAATTACTCCCAGAGTATTAGAAACATGAACGATCGCAACTAGTTTGGTTTTATCTGATAATAAAGACTTGTACTGGGCAAAATCGAACTCTTCTGTAGGAGTTAATTCAACGTACTTAATTACCGCCCCAGTTTTTTCAGCGATAAGTTGCCAGGGAACAATATTACTATGATGTTCCATAACCGAGAGAATAATTTCATCTCCAGGTTTGAGGTTAGCTAATCCCCAACTATATGCCACCAAGTTAATCGCTTCACTGGCATTGCGAGTATAGATAATTTCATCACGAGAGGCTGCATTGATAAATTGAGCTACTTTATCCCTCGCACCTTCATAGGCATCAGTAGCTCTGCCACTAAGAGTATGTGCCCCACGGTGAACATTAGCATTATCTCTTTGATAATAATGTTGTAGGACATCTAATACTGCTTGGGGCTTTTGAGAAGAAGCAGCACTATCAAAATAAATTAGGGGATTATCATTAACTTTTTGATGCAGAATGGGAAAGTCGCTTCTGACACGATCACCTAAAGTTTTTTCTTGGGTAAAAGTCATATTACTAGTTGTTGCTTTTTAATGCTTTACTTTTTGCTCAATAGTCTGGGTAATTTTACTTCTCAAAGATTCTAAAGGAATGCGATCAACAATCTCGGCGGCAAAGGCATCGATTAATAGCTGGTTGGCATCATCTTCACTTAAACCACGACTGCGGAGATAGAATATTTCCTCGGCTTCTAGTTGACTTACCGTAGCACCATGGGCGCATTTAACGTTATCGGCAGTAATTTGTAATTCTGGCTTGGTGTCAACTCTGGCTTTTGACGAAAGCATCAGGTTGCGATTTAACTGAGTGGCATCCGTTAGTTGAGCTGCTTTGGGGACAAATACTTTGCCGTTAAACACGGTGTGGGCGCGATCGCCTACAATACATTTATGCAGTTGATTCGTAGTGCCGTGGGGTTTGCTCAGAGCAATAATACTATGACTATCAGAGGTTTGCTCTCCCGTAGCTACCGTTAAACCATTAAGGTTAGTTTCGGTTTGCTCTCCTTGCTGCCAGACTTCTGGATTATGGCGCAATAGCTTTGCCCCTAGGTTAATTTCATGGAGAGTATATTGGCTATCCCGATCTTGAGATATAGCAGTTTTGCCAATATGGTAGCTATGGTCTGATTCTTGCTGGAGGCGAGTATGATTGACCCTGGCATTACCTTCGACAAAAACTTCCGTAACCGCATTGGTAAAGTATTCCCCTGTACCAATATATTCTTCTACCAGTGCCATACTAGAGCCTGTTGACCCGACAATTAACGTGCGGGGTTGAGCAAAGCTACTTTCTGATTTTCCATCAGCAATAAATACTAAATGAATCGGAGTCTCGATAACTGTATTCTTATCCGCCCAGATTACCGCCACCTCATTACCCCCTGCGGTATTTAAAGCGGTGAAAGCATCTGCACCTGGTTGTTGGGAAAAATATTTAGCGGCATCATAATCATCAGGTAAATTAGCCAAACTACCGAGATAAACACCTTCTGGTAATCCCGATACATCAGACAAGTTTGGGTTATAAATCCCATTAACAAACACTAAACAACTATGTTTCGCTTCAGGTAATGATTGATAAACTGTCTCTATATCCTGGGAAACAACAAATTTAGTTGCTGTCAGAGGAGATAAATCAATAAAACGCCAATCTTCATCCTTGCGAGTTGGCACAGATAGGTGAGACAACCAGCTTTTAGACTGTTGACGAATATCTTGTAACCATTGAGGCGCTGCTTCATTTACCAGACATTGCTCTAATAAGCCGGCGAAGAAAGTATCCTCGACTATGGGATTAGGATCTACTTGGGAGATAGTTGATAAAGGAATTTGTACCGCCATTAGACTCCTACCTCCGTACCAGATTTATCATCCAAAAATTCATAACCGCGAGATTCCAACTCCAATGCTAATTCTTTCCCACCACTAGTAATGATTTTGCCCTCTTGCATTACATGGACAAAATTTGGTTCGATATAGTCCAACAAACGCTGATAATGGGTAATTACCAAGTATCCTTTCTCAGGAGTTTTCAGTTGATTTACCCCATCGGAGACAATGCGTAGGGCATCAATATCTAAACCTGAATCAATCTCATCCAAAATAGTCAGAGTAGGGTCTAATAATGCCATTTGGAGAATTTCGTTGCGCTTTTTCTCTCCACCAGAAAATCCTTCATTCAGACTTCTTTCCAGAAAACTAGGATTCATCTTCACTACTTCTAGCTTCTCTTCAATTAAGTCTTCAAAGTCAAAAGTATCAACTTCCTCTAAACCCTGATATTTACGCTTGGCATTATAAGCCACCCGCATAAAGTCGAGATTACTTACCCCAGGAATCGCCAAGGGATACTGAAAAGCCAAAAATATACCACTATTAGCTCTTTCATTAGGCTCTAGATCAATGATATTCTGACCCTGATAAATAATTTCTCCACCAGTTATCTCATAGTCGGGATGTCCTGCAATAACTTTCGACAGGGTACTTTTACCTGAGCCATTACGCCCCATAATAGCGTGGACTTCTCCCGCTTTAATTTCTAAATTTACGCCCTTAAGGATCGGGATGCCATCTACGTTGGCGGTTAAATTACGTACGGATAAAATTGTTTCGCTCATTGTTTGTTAAATAAACAATTTATAATTAGGGGTTTAAAGACTCTCAGACTCAGGTAGGACAAGCAATACACTGAAGAGAAGCATGAAAAAATAAAAGATTAAAACAACAAAAACGTTGTTTAAGTCTATTGTAGACTACATCAGTTATTAACTCCTTGTCAAAGTTGAGTAAAATTTATTGGTATTGCATAAATTTTTATTGGTGCGATCGCCCGAAATATATAGATATCGAGACATAGATAAATAAGGTAAAGTTGCGAATCCTAAGTAGCTGCTGAATTATCAGGCATACTCTCGTACTTAGTTTTATGTCCCCGATTCGTTTTGTTGGCGCAATAGATCTACTCCACGAGAAGTACCTAGACGATTTGCTCCTGCATGAATTAAAGCGATCGCCTGTTCGTAGGTACGAATACCTCCTGATGCCTTAATCCCAATTTGCCCTTTGGTAATCTCTTTCAGGAGTTCGACATCTTCTACCGTTGCCCCACCAAACCAGCCTGTACTGGTTTTAAGATAAGCGACTCCTGCATCCAGACAAATCTCTGCTGCTAATCTTTTTTCCCCTTTGGTTAGGACAGTCGTTTCTAAGATCGCTTTAACAGTTTGACCAGTTTCAGAGCAAATTTGGGCTATTTCATCGTATATTTTGCTTGATTGCCCCGATTTAACCCAACTCAGATTAATTACTACGTCTAATTCTGTAGCACCATTTTCGACAGCTTCCTGAGCTTCATAGAGTTTAACCGCAGAAGTAACAGCTCCCGTAGGAAAGCCAATTACAGTACAAATATGAGGTTGTTTATCATGTAAAAGTTCTTTTGCCTGTCTGACTGAAGCGGGATAAATACAGACTGAGGGAAAGTTATATTGCCATGCTTCTTGACATACTTGCTTAACTTCATCAGGAATGGCACTAGGCTTCAGCAATGTATGATCGATATAGTTCGCAATATCGATCTCTAAATCGGTTACGGGCATGATTTGAGATAGTAAATAGACAAGATCTATCAATCATTGTCGCAAAATTTTGCCCCTTGATTTTAAGATTACTAATTTAGGGCAAATTTAGCCGCATATTTTCCATCAACAAATATCTTAATGACGATCGTTTAAGATTTGGGAAATCCAGATATCTTTGATCATCAATTGTTTAAATGTCTCTACTAAATATTCTTGAGACTGCTCTTTCGACAAATTTTGTACCTCTTGCTTAAGTACTCGTAGCTTAAATTGTTGTTCTAAACTCAGTTCGGGATTGAGATGCACGATGGTTTTTCCCCTAATGATTTAGGTCATCTTAGCGAGAGTGAGTAAAAAATTAATCCGTACTCCTGCGGAATTTCCCATGTGCTTTCAGTGAAATTTGATAATGCTTGAAGTGCAGTATTTACCGAGATCTGTTGTAGTTTTGTTACCCTAGAATAGTGAACTACCCAACGCCAAACCATTTACGCTTTGCTCAAATAGCTTATGGCGTGGGCTTCCTGTTTCTCGCAAATGCCTCGTATAAGCAAGCTTATATTTGGTCTTCTATTGCGTCCAGAGGTTTGGCTATCCATTGATGCCCTGTACTCTCGCAACGGTCTAGCCGTTACCCAGGCAGACTCCCGCATCCCACAGGAGTATAGAATATTCAATTTGGTTACGACCTCTGTTATTACCTTTTAATGGCTACGGTACTCACCATCTCTTGTGTCGATTGTGTCTATTGCTAGACCCAGTAGCAAATTGGTTTTCTAGTCGGGTTGGTTCGCTTTGCTACGGCTACATCCGCCTTTCCCCGTTATAACTACTGTAGCATGAATTGGTTATACCGCTATACCCTGTCGGGCTTCTTGCCGTTGATGCTAAAATAAAGCTTTGCTCTCATGCGCGATCGCATTATCTCTTGGCTCAGGCAAAATGTTTCTCATCATCGCTTACAGCATATCTTGGGTGTTGAAGAGACTTGTATAACCCTGGCTCGTCACCACCAGGTTAATGAACAGCAAGCAGCCCAGGCGGGATTAATGCATGATCTGGCGAAATTTTTTCCACCCCAGAAATTACTTAAACTTGCGGCAGAAGCCAAGATTCCTGTAGATGAATTTTGCTTAAACCAACCCCATTTACTTCATGCTGACATCGGTGCCCTAATTGCTCAACAAGAATTTGAAGTTAACGATCCCGAGATTCTGGCAGCGATTGGGAATCATACCTTGGGAGTGCCCCACATGAGTAAACTAAGTTGCCTGGTTTTTATTGCTGATGTACTAGAGCCAAATCGAGGAGATAATGAGAGATTAGCAGTAATGCGCAACCTCGCCCCCAAAAATCTTTACAAATGTGTACAGCAGACCAGTGATTATTCATTAGAATATTTATTAAGTAAGCAAAAAATTATTCATCCTCGCACTGTTTTAACTAGAAATTGGGCTTTAGCTCAAATCAAGCAAAACTCATCGAAGCTAAAACTTAAAACTCACCGTAAATCAGCTTAATTAACCTATTAACAACCTCAAAAATTTTGACTCCTTCACAAATATGATTAAATCATCAGAACAAGCACTTGCCACCGAAAACCAAAACTTTTCAGACCAATCAAAGGTTGATAGCCATAGACTAGCTTTGCAGATTGCTGAAACAGCAGACGAGAAGAAGGCTCAGGATATTGTGTTGCTGAAAGTTAGCGAGGTGTCCTACTTGGCTGATTATTTTGTCATAGTTACTGGTTTCTCTAGGACTCAGTTAAATGCGATCGCTGAAGCAATTGAAGATCGACTAGAAGAGGAACTGGACTTACACCCTGTCAGAGTTTCGGGTAAAAGAGAAGGAAACTGGATTGTACAGGATTACGGAGAAGTAATTGTCCATATTTTTCTCCCAGAAGAGAGAGAATACTACAACCTAGAAGCATTTTGGGGACATGCCGAACGTCTTGAATTTACTCCTCAGACAGAGTAAACTTCTGCCATTGGTAGACGAAACATTAGAGGCTTAGACCTTTTAAGGGAGATAAACCCCTGGCAACTGAGGCTAGAGAGATCATCTCTGACTAGTGATCCAAGTTAATATTGTCTTTTTGTATGAATAAATCCACCGTCAACTTTTGTCCTGTTCCTAGAGAACAACAACCGATCCACGAATATGAGCAATTAAAAGAATCTTGGCTATTTGAGTGGGGAATACTAGCCATCGGACAATATTCTCGCAAAATAGCCTGGGTCAGCTTCTGGAGTTTACTTCTAGTCGCACCACTAGCGATGTCGATCTATACTCCTGCCCAAGAGCCTGTGGAGTTTACTTTGTCTTGTCTGATTGGGGTTTCCCTATTGACGGGATTGTTTTTGTCGAGAATTTATTTAGGCTGGCAATACGTCAAAGATCGCTTACAAAGCGATCGCATTTTTTATGAAGAGTCTGGCTGGTATGATGGACAAACTTGGCTTAAGCCCACTGCCATGTTAGACCGAGATCGCCTGGTTGTTAGTTACGAAATTGAGCCTATTTTAGGTAGATTAAAGCAAACTTATGGTTTAATTGCCATCATAGTTGCCACTTGTAGCTTAATTTGGTTTATTCTGGCTTAAACTTATCATTACTATCATTTATCGGTTAAATATTGCATGACTAGGGGAAAAAGAACTCATACTCCGTCGTTAGAAGTACATCTCCTCAGAGAAGGAATTTTAGAATCCTCTCACCAAGTAGAAGCGACAGTTTGTGACAGTCGGGGACGAGTCCTATTGATGGCAGGAGATTCTGGGGCATCAGCTTTTATTCGCTCGGCTTTAAAACCTTTCCAAGCCTTAGCCGTCACTAGTACAGGAACACTGCAAAAATATGGTTTGAGCGATCGTGATCTAGCAATTATCTGTAGTTCTCATCAGGGAACCATCGAACAAGCGAGGCAAGCATTTAATATTCTATGGCGTGCTGATGTTGACCCCTTAGCCTTACAATGCCCCATCCCGACAGGAAAAACCACGAGATTGCAACATAACTGCTCTGGTAAACATGCAGGGGCTTTGGCTGTATGTAAGAATCTCGATTTGCCTTGCCATAATTATATTAAGCATTCCCACCCAGTACAGCAGTTGATTTTGGGGAAAATCTCAGAATTATTAGGAATGCCTGGGGCAGAATTAATTGGAGCCCAAGATGATTGTGGCATGCCAACCTATTTAATGGAGTTACAGCAGATGGCACATCTGTATGCCCAGTTAGCAGCAGGAAGCAGCTTGGATTTAGAACGGATTTCTCGTGCCATGACCTACCATCCCCGCATGATTGCAGGAGATGGAGCCTTTGACACCGAGTTGATGCGCCTGAGCGAAGGGGAACTAGTTAGTAAATCTGGAGCAGAAGGGATTCAGTGTGTTGGTCGCATTGGAGAAGGTATGGGACTCGCGATTAAGGTCAAAGATGGCGCTAAACGAGCCAAATATGCCACCGCAATTAACCTCTTAAAGCAAATGGGTTGGATCAGTCCAGCGATCGCCGAAATGCTCTCTGAGAGTTTTGTACAACTAACTAGGTTTACACGTCTGGAAACAGTTGGCGAATTGTCCATTCTTTAAATATCTTGAATATCTACTGTTAAGTATCCACTATTTTCCTAGAAGCTAGGGGACAAAGAGCATAACATCATAGAGAGTTTGGGTATTAGCTAATTAGAGTATCTTTAGCACTTTTTGGTTGACGTTTGCTCCTAGCTTGCTGATTTGCGGAATCAGACTGATCCTGATTTAAATCCGATTCAATTTTAATTAGGATTTTAGGGCCTGATTTTGCCAGACGAAAAATCATCCCATCCAAAGCTTTGGTCTGTTCAACTCGCTCACCATCGATATAAGTACCATTGGAGCCTAAATTAATCACTTCCCACTGATCTACCCCTGATTTTCTAATCTCAACATGATGGCGAGATACCACTGCACTATAGAGAACGACCTCATTATTAGTTGCACGACCGATTTTAACACTGGGTTCATCATTGAACGTCCAGCTTTGAACTGCTACTGATTGAAGAGGGTGTAATAAAGTTAGTGTAATCACAGATTCGTCTTGGTAATGAGAGTTGATAAGTTCAAAATCTCAAGAAACAGATTTTTACGTTCTGATAGACTCATAACGTTTTTTGCCTATCCTAATTTTAATTAAATTCAGAAAACATGAACATCTTCAAATTTATAGTTTCAATACTAGCCGATGGTAACAATTGTGTCCTTTATTTTGTTCAATCAGACTTTGAAAATACCTCGAAACTTAGTCATCATAATTGATTAACGCCAATTTTTGTTTTCCAAATCTCTTAACTGACGTTCTAAACGATCAATGCGTCCCCGTAGTTCATCCATTTCTGCTTGACGAGGCACTCCCAAATCTTGCAGCATATTTTTCATTTGTCGCTCTGCTTGCTTTTGAACGCTGTCTGATTCTGTATTGAGCTGAGACATTAGATCATCGACAAAAGATTTTGCCTGTTCAGGGTTAATTTTGCCGTCCTTAACCCACTCATCACTAACTTCTCTGATTTTTTCGGCTACTAAAGAGGTTGTACCTACTCCTAGCATCACTAATTGTCTAAGCCAGTCATTATTATCCATGTTATTCTCTCCTAAAGTTTATTTACTATCTTATTAGATCGTAAAATAGCCCAATATCAATATTATCGATCTTTTTCCAAAATTATATGGTTATTGAGTGGCTTAAGTTTGACGTAGATCCGAAACTTCGGGAAAAGTTTATCCAACAAGACGAAAAGATTTGGACTGCTTCCCTATCTACTTTTCCTGGTTTTCTAGGTAAGGAAGTTTGGATTGAGCCTAATGCACCAGATAAAGTTGTGTTCGCGATTCGTTGGCAAACTCGTGAACAATGGAAATCAGTTCCCCTAAAAGATTTAGTTAAGATTGAGCAGCAGTTTGCTGCTGTTATGAGGGAAATGAACATCAACTATAAAATGATCGCCAGCAGGGAATTCCAAATCCGCAAATTCCCCTCGAAGCAGTAAACAGTAAACAGTCAACAGTAAACAGTCAACAGTCAACAGTTAAGTTTCCTTAGCCCTCATCCCTTAGCCCTCATCCCTTAGCCCTTAGCCCTTATCCCTTTCCTTCCCTAATGCCTAATTGTCCTCGGTGTAAACAACCTGTAGATCCGCAAGCGGTTAGTTGTCCCCACTGCCATAATTCCTTAAAAGCTTATGGTCATCCTGGTATTCCTCTTTATCAGTCAGAAGA
>CALLPS010000396.1 GCA_938015355.1 uncultured Pleurocapsa sp. | reverse complement strand
ACATTATAGTCGCAAAGCTTTGCCAGGATAGAATTAAAGAATTATTCCAAAATCAGAAACCGAAAACTCATGAAGATAGTTTCATATAATAGTTTTTATATTACATTGACTATTAGTTATGGGAAATCTATCTATTTATCTTATCCGAGGTTCAAAACCCCGTGACTTTTGAGCTTATAGCTTATAGCTTATAGCTTACAGCTTACAGCTTCGCTCTTTTATCAAAATCTTAATTCATACTCAATTAACCCTCTAGTACCATCAAAGCCCCCACTGGTACTACTATCTTCTTGAAAATTACTCGAACCACGGAGCACAAAATTATCATCGATCCGATAGCGAAACCCAAACTGAGCAGGAATATCCGTATTGAGGATCTTAAGCACGGAAAAAGATAAATTCTTAAATAACTCAAAGGCAATTTCTCCCGCCAATCCATCCTGATCATCATCGCGATTTTCATCAATAATGGAAGTCGGAAAGAAACGTATTTCGCCGATGGGAAAGGCATCATTAAATTCGGCATTGAGAGTACCAAATAATGCTGAACCTGCTAAGGTAGCTAACCCTGTAGTACTGCTACTATTTGCCAAGGCTTCAACAAAACCACCACCTAATAGCACAGCAATTTCTGCTTCGCTGCGGGGAGGGCTACTAGTAAGTTCAAGTCTATTGGTAATTTGGCTAGCAAGTCCTTTTACTTTAGCAGAGACTCTAATCGTTTCTAGGGTTCTTAAGCCAGAATCAGGGATTTCGGCGGGGGATACTTCACTAGGAATACTGCGATCGCTGGCTTCAATTGTTGAACCAATTAATAATATATCTAAGAAAGGATCAAGAACATTGTTGTTGGAAAAACGAGCCGTATTTTTATAGTCTCGGGATAAGTTGAGCTGGGTAGTAAAGAGATTAACCTGACCTCGTTTGAGAACGATAGTGCCATCAGGAGTCGGTTCGAGAAAAGTACCGTTAATATTTAGTTTTCCCTCCGCCGTAAAAGTGAATATGGGCACTTGGCTAATTTGAATATCTTTGCCTAAGTTTAATTTGAGGTCTTTATATTGAGTTGCAGCGGCAATACCACTATCTGTATTACGTCGGGTAATCGCATCGATATCGATTTGATTGCGAAAACTAGCCTCGGTTGAGACTGGCTCACCATCGTCTTCATCTGTCAGCAGAATCGTACCGTCAAATAAAGTTAAATTCCCAGTAATATTTGGTTCAGTCGCCTTCCCTAAGATCTGTAGTTTTCCTTTAACCCCACCGTTATAAAGTTTGGGCAACTCAACTTTTTTAATATTTTTAAAATCGATGGTCAATGGATTAAGAGGAGTACTTTCCCTCAGGGGAATAGTCCCTGCGGCGGTAATTTTACCCTCGCCAAAATCTCCTTGGAAATTATCAATCCGAATGTTGTCTAGATCAAAAAAGATTTGACTATTAATATTAGTGATGGGATTTTTCGGTAGGCTTTTCGCGGCAATCGTGGCGTTTTCAATCGTGGCGACTCCTTTAGTCGATAGCTTTCGAGGAAGATTTTGCTTGGCATCGAGAATCCCCGTAATATCCAGAGCAATTTTACCTTTGCCATCAAGCCATTTGAGTTCTCCTCGTGAAAAAATATCTAAGATGGCTAAACCCTTATCTTTAACATCAAGTTGCAATTGTAGGCGATCGCTTTCTGGTTTTACCTCCGCAAAAGGCAGTTGATAAGGAACACTCCCTTTCAGGGTTACAGGATCGGCATCTTGAGCCACCACACTACTAGCAGAAAACTCTAAACGAGATTGTTTATAGTTGAAACTACCTTTAGTCGACTGGATAGAAGTGTCATTTAAAGAGGCATCATCAATGCGAATTTCCCCTCTAGCTTGGGGATTGGCTTGAGTTCCTGCAATACTAGCCGTGGCATTAATTAAGCCCTGAAAAGCTAATTCTGGGGGTAAGGAGATTAATTGTTCGATTAATTTAACGGGAACTTCTACTAGCCGAAACTGTCCAGATTGGGTCATTCCCCCAAAAGTTCCTGTAAACAAGAGAGTTGGGGAAACAGGCTCACTTTTGTTTTTGTTTTTGTTGGGAGGTGTAGTATCTTCAAGTTCAACCGCAATGGGAAGTAAGGTCAAAATTCCGCCATTAAGGCTCCCTCGGGCAATAATTGTTTCTCCCACCAAGTTACCCCAGCGCCATTTTTTTCCCAGAAAATCAAATTCCGCAGCTAATCCTGTATTTAAGGAGCCGAATACATCAATTTGACCATCAAAAGTTCCTTTTAAATTTTTAATTGCGGGGACAAAAGCAGTTTGTCGTTTTTGTTCGATCGAAGCTAGCCAGGCTTGAATTGCCGATAATAATTGTAGCTGCTCCAAGATTTGAGTATTTTGATCCCCAACGTTAAATAAAGCTCGACTTTGGGGTGTTACTCCAGGTAAATAGAGATCCTCGGCATTACCATAAGCGCGATCGCTAAACATACGGGCAAAGTCTGACAGTTCAAAGATTTGTAGTGCCACTAAAATATCTTGAATCTGTCCCCCATTAATGGTTATTTGACCATCAAGTTCAATATCATCAGGTTTTTGAGTTATATCGCCTTTAAGCTTATAAATACTATTTCTTTGTTTAAATTCGACATCTTGAATGCCAAAGAAACCGTCTGTATATTGAAAATCTCCTTCCAAGCGATCGCCTCGGATACTAGCTAAAGCAGGATTATCGATGACAATATTCTTTCCCGAAGCCTCTAGGGTGTTGAGATTGAAACGAACCTTCCCCGACAGCTTTCCGTCCACTGCTTGAGGAGCCATGTTTTCTGGTACTTCAATCTCATCGCTTTTGATGGCAATCGTTTTGAGTAAGGCGACAGGAATATTCTTGGTTGTGAGGTTGAGAATTTCTTGTTTCCCCTCTCCTTTAATCAGTAAATAATCTTGAGCGATCGCCAGAGCTAGAGGAGAGAAGTTGGCATCCAGTACTAATTCAATTTTGTCTAAGGGTTGGGACTCTGAGCCAAAGTCTTCTGTGGCAGGTAATAGAGGGGTGGTTAATATTTCTTGGAGGCTAAGTTTAACTCCCGTTTCAGGAGATACCTGTACATTACCCGCTAAAAAAGGGGCAAAATCGATATCCTCTACTCGAAAGTCTTTTAAACCTAAGTTGCCATTAATGTTCATCTGGGAGGGAATACCACTAATTTTTCCCGCAAAGTCTCCTTTACCCGAATAATCCAGGTTTGTTGCCCAACTCGGTAAAGTCAGCCGCAATTTTCTGATATCAATCCAGCGGGCTTCGGGAACATTAAATTCAAAGTATTTTACGGCTGCTAATTTATCGGGAATATCACTAAAAAATGACTCATCTAAGATGATATAACCCTTGGCATTTAAACCATCTCCCTTAGCGCGCAGTACATCTAATCTTTTGCCATCCCAAACTATGGCAGCAGACAATGGTTGTTCAAGTAAATCAATACCTTGGCTGAAAGTAACGTTACCTTTGGCGGTAACTGCCGTGGGACTCAGATTATCAACTTTTCCTGCCACTGCTAGCTTTCCTGCAAATTGCCCTTTAAGGTCTAGTTCATCGGAATTAGGATCGGCAAACAGACTCAAATCCACTTGCTGCGGGATTAGCTGGGCTGTAAATTGACCATCGGCGATCGCTAATTGGTTCGCATCTAAAACTCCTTCTGGCAAGGTTAAACTGCCCTTGCCCTCTGCTTGAATCCCTTCTGGAGTGATATTATCTGTTGTTCCTGCCAATTTCAACTTGCCATTAATTAATCCTGCCAATTGCTCAGGAGTGCTAGAACTTAATTCTTTTAACTTGAGGTTTGTGCCTTTGGCGATCGCTGTCCAATCTTGATCAACAATTTTTAAGTCCGATACTTCTACCTGCCCCTCTGCTAGAGTCAGATCACCAAAACCATTAATTAGAGTTTGGGGTTGGGCATCATCAGGGATATTTCCCGTGAGATAAAATTCGCCACTGAGATTATCGTTAAATTCGTCAGGTAAGTCAGGAAACAAACGCTGTAGCTGGAGATTGGTCGTCTTGGCATCGGCTTTCCAGTTACCTTCGGCGATCGCAATTTGGGGAAGAGCTAACTGTCCGCCAACGGTATTAACTTGGGCTGATCCCGTGACATCAACCTGATTCAAGTTACCAAAGTCACTAGTACCAGTAGCTTCAAATACACCGTCCACTAATCCCTGGGCAATAGTCGGGGTGCTACCCTTACCGATGGGTAAACTACCAAATTCCACCCCATAAGTAGTTACCTGAGAAGACCACTTGCCATCGCTATAATTAAGTTGATCCAGTTCAACCGTACCGTTACCCAAGTCAAACAGAGCGCTACCATTACGAAAACGAAGAGTTGTCAGATCTCCTGCTTGAGCAGTAATGTTAGTTTGACTAGAAACTCGACCAATATCTACAGGTAACTGATTATTATAGCTACGAGCGATCGCTTTTGCTGAAATGTTTTCTGTCTGAACATTAAAAGCCAGGTTTTGAGTATCGTCTAGCTGAAGTTGCCCATTTCCCTTAATTTTTCCGCCACCTCTAGGTAAGCTAGTAAACTGCTTAACATTTAAAGTTGTGCCCTCTAATTCCAGATCAGCATCAATGCGTTTAAAACTAAGTCGATCAATCCGACTGCGGTTAGTAGTAGCTATTTTAAATTTAACTACGGGATTTTCTAGATCACCTCGAACTGCCACATCTCCCTTTATTTTGCCTTGAATGGGAACAGGAGGCTCAATTTCCAGAGCATTAAATACTTCTGTCGCTTTTATCGGCTTGATCTTTGCATTAATCTGATAATCTCCTAATTCTGTTAGATCTAGTGAACCAGAGGCATTCCCCTCTACTTGTCCAAAACTAGTTGTAACACTGTCTAGCTCAATTTTTGATCCCGCAAAACGGAGTTTACCGTCACTGTTATTAAACGGTTTAACCAAATTGGGGATTTGTAAGCTCACATTGTCTAAATCTAATTCTCCCTGTAAATCAGGAAGAGGATTATCCCCCAAAGTTACCCCTAACTTGCCGTCAAGATTTCCTTGATCTAACTCAATCGGCAACGCTAGTAAATTACTAACCTCTGCTGCTTGTAATTGCTGGGCAATGATATCGAGGTCAATGATGCCAGTTTGGTTATCCCCTGATCCATCTACGGTGAATTTCCCACCTTTGATCAATTCGGCTGCGACATCGAACTTAATTTTATTCTCTAAAGGACGAACTACAGCATGGTCAATCTTGGCAGTAACCGCAGGATTTAATGCTTCTGTTGCTGAATTATAAGCAACTAAGGAAAGTTGTCCCTCATTGAGTTGAATTGATCTGACATTAACTTGAATTCCCCCGTCAGAAGGCTCATCTGAACCAAAATCAGTCGGGGTCCATAGTTTAGATTGATCCTGCTCAATATAGAGATTGGGTTGGACTAAAATTAGGTCAAGTTTTAACTCCCGCTTGTGCAGAAAATGCAGGGGTGCAAAATTAATCTTGACTTCTTTTACTTTGACAAAATCAGGATTATCCTCAGTTGGCGGTAGTGCACTATTGCCAAAACTCGCTTTAGTCAGAGAGAGGGACTTTAATTCACCCAATTCTAGAGGACGATGTAGATAGTTTCCTGCTTCTGTCTCAATTAGAGGAATTAATTTACGCTGTACAAAATACCAACCATAGATCAAACCACCACTAGTACTACCCAAAAGTAGAAACACAAATGTTTTGACTATTGTACGCCGCCAACTGCGATGTTTTGCTGGGGGACTATAATCATGGGAGTGGTGTGATACTGGCTGTCGGGGCAATTTTTCGGGGCTTTCAATCGAATGGGTATTCTCTTCCTGATTACCAGAAGCCTGTTGATCTGAATTGTCCTCAGAATTTTGGTTCATCCTATAGGTGATATTTGTGGCTAAAAATACCAGTAATGTCTGCTGAAGTTTTTACCAATGTGCCAGGGTGATTTTCTTGCTCAATTTATGATCAAGATTGAGATTAAATTCAAATAATTTATTGCATATTATTAATATTTTTTTAACAACACCTAGTATAGCTATCTATAGACTTGATTGTCTGCCAGATTAATTCAATTATTTATTTAATTAAATCTAACAAAAGTGAAGTAAGAGACAAAGAAGTAATGGAACAATCAAATGTTTGTAAAAGCGATCGCCCCTAATAACTTAATTAGATACAGTACAGTTACGATCACTTTTTTTTGATTAATCAGAAGCAATATGATTTCTCTTTTCGCAATAGATAGCAAATTTGAGACAAAAATAACAGATAGGTGGGGTTGTTAAGCTAGATAACTACAGTCATGAGAACCTAGTAGCAATACACGAACACAGTATATATTTTTGTAACTATTGACAATTAAAGAATTATTAATTTTCATTTTATCTTCAATTTGATCATATTAAGCTCTTTATATACATTCATATACAGTGTGTATTTAAAGAAAATGGAAGGATTTAACAAAGCCCTTGGTATAAGCTATGAAGCAATATGTTGGCTTAAAGAGTGGAATACAGAAGCAGAGATAGCTAACTACATTCCTAAAACGACTCGAAAAGTGGTAGATGAACTAATCAATACTTCTGGCATGACTTTAGCGCATAGTAGAGATTTTAAAAGAGCTACTCCAATTTTTACTCTTGATGATGAAACTGTAGTCAAACACTTTATAAATCCTGTACAGGTGAAGCATATTTTTTTATCGCACAATGACAAAATGATATTTGGTGGCTATGTAGGCTGGATTCATAATGCAGATTTGAATAACACGTTAAGTAGAATCAGAAGAAAGTACGCTAATTGAACCCCATTAGTTAAAGTTAGTTTAAGACAATTTTTTTATTAAGTGAACTAATGCAAAAACGCTTTTTACATTAATATCTGTTTTAAGAATTATGTATAATACAAAAGTACATGTTTGGCTTCCTAAAAACTACATGAGCGGAATAGTTAATATGACGCTTGAAGTATAAGTATAAGTTACATTACTGGATAGTTAAAATAGTTTTAACGGCATCAATTATCTGCCGCTGAATTTCCTGCATATCTTGGGTACCATCAATTGCGATCGCTCTCCCTTCATATTCGGCAAATATTTTTTGATACTGTTCTCTTACTTTAGTTAGTTTTGTCTTGGTTTCGTATATTTCTTGTAGCGAACGCTCTTGTAATCTGGCTAAAGAAACTTCAATCGGAATATCTATATATATGGTTAAATCTGGATTAGGAAAGCTATCGTTTAACTTTTTAATGAAATTGTATTGTTCTATGCTGTCACAATTGTATGCCAGGGAAGAAAAGTAGTATCTAGTACTAATAACATGATAATTATTTTTAATTAATTTAAATACACCATCGATATCGTTATATAAATGGTCATGGCGATCGGCAGCAAACAGATATGCCATTTGTTCATCAAATAAGTCTTGATCTTTACTAAAGATAATTCTTTGTTTCAAAGCTTGGCGAATTAAGTTACCGATAATTCCATTAGAAGGTTCAGGACTAATTACAGCTCGCTCTTTTAGCTCTAAAAAGTATTTTTTTAACAACTCAGCTTGAGTAGTTTTACCTGAACTATCAATTCCTTCAAAAACGATAAAAAGTTTTTTTGTCATTACTAAGTTAGGTAGGTTGAATTAATTAATTATAAAAAAAGAGTTTTTTCTCTCAAATCTTACTCTAAGCATTTGTACTCGCGGCAAAAGCGGCTTGCTTCCACAGTACCTGAGTATTTAACCATTGACTATTAAACACTTCCTCGTAGATTTTATTTTGGATTTGTAGGGTTTCATTTTTGGCAATTAATAATCCTGATAAAAGTAACTGTCTTACTACATAATGATCAAGATTTTCTACTTCTTGATTATTATTATTCTTAATTAAAATCTGACTATATAGCTTTAAAATTTGGTTTTTATGAGGATTACTGGTTAAGCGATCGCTAATCGTTCTTAAATGTTGTGGAGAATCTTTTTGTTGCCAATCATGAATCAGATAGTTATTGACTATTTGTGCTACGTTCACTTGTTTTTCAGTAACATTTTTTATCACTAGGTGACATAACTTTTGCGTTAGAAATGGCTGACCTTTTGTCCAAGATAAAATTGCTTTTAAGGTAGCTTCAGGAAAATCCAATTGTCTTGATAAACCTGGTAATAATGATTGTTTAGCTTGCTTCAAAGTAAATCCTGGTAAATCAATGGCTATGCCAATATTGAACGGGGTGCGTTGTTTATTTTTCATTAAGTCATCAGGTGATACTGTTCCTAATAAGCAAAAAGTTAAACGCTTATAATTAGGATTTTCTGCTTTTTGGTTATAACAAGCACGAATAAGGGCAAAAAAATCATCGGCGTTAGGAATACTATCTATCTCATCAATAAAAATAATAATTTTATCTGAAATGGTTTCTAATAGTAAAGATATACTTTTCTTCAATCTTTGCATTAATGTGAGATGTTTATTTGCTTGCCACCATTTATTAACATCTAAGACAATATCTAATTGAGAGAATAGTTCAGCAATAAAGCCTTTAGTTCTTGATTCTTGTACTTCATTGCCACCTAAACAAGTAATATCAATAGCAACACATTTTATATTTCTTGACTTTAATTTAGCTATGGTTCTAATTTTCAAACTAGATTTACCAGTCTGACGTGCATTTAAGACTAAACAATAATTACTTTCTAATAAAGCAGTAAATAACTGATGATCACATTCTCTCTCAACATAACTCAAGCAATTAGGGGCTAAAGTTCCTCCTACTTGATAATAATCTTTTACATTAGTTAAACCATATTGACTTCGTAAACGAGCTTTAACTAATTCAGGTCTGTATTGCGCAAATAGCTCTACTAAATAAGCATGATAATCATGAGTAATACCAAACTTTTGAGCAATATTTGTGACATGATGACTAATGCCACTAGAGTGATTAATTTTAATTATCTGGGCAATTTGCTGGTTATTTTTTCCTGCAAGAACTAATGACAAAACTTCTTTTTGTCTGGGAGTAAGATGATTTTGATAAATTTTCTCAAATTCTTCTTGGTTCATTTTCCACTCTGCAAGTTGCAATAGTTCTAATTATAAATAGAGTTAGCAAATTTATGAATAATCTTGAAATAAATTTCAGGATTTTTTGCCGAAAACTTCCAGTCTGAAATAAATTTCATTTTTGATTAAACTCACTCGACATCAGACTATGTTGTAAACATTCGCAGTTCAAAGTGACAGCTTGTCCCGATACAAAGCATCAACTTGAAACCCAGCTAATCCATACTCATACATAAAATATGAATTCTAAGCAACGGTGGCAATTCTATATCGATCGCGGGGGAACGTTTACCGATATAGTGGGCAAGACTCCCCAAAATAAAATAATCGTCCATAAATTACTCTCAGAAAACCCTGAGCAATATCAGGATGCACCTATCCAGGGTATTCGAGATCTCATGGGTATTGCACCTAATCAGCCGATTCCCACCGCACAAATCGAAGTGGTAAAAATGGGTACAACGGTAGCGACGAATGCTTTACTTGAACGAAAAGGCGATCGCGTAGTACTCTTAATCAATAGAGGGTTTAAAGATGCCCTGAGAATCGGCTATCAAAACCGCCCTGATATTTTTGCCCGTGAGATTATTCTCCCCAGTATGCTATATGAGACTGTGGTGGAAATTGATGCTAGATATGATGCCCAGGGTAATGAATTACAGCCTGTAGATACTCACCAGGTGAGGCAAGACTTACGGGCAGTTTATGAAACGGGAATTAGCAGTTGTGCGATCGTTTTACTTCATGGTTATCGCTATACTAACCATGAGTTGCAGGTGGCGCAGATTGCCGAGTCAGTAGGATTTACCCAGATTTCTATTTCTCATCGAGTAAGCCCCTTGATCAAATTAGTGAGTCGAGGTGATACTACCGTCGTCGATGCCTACCTTACCCCCATCCTACGTCGTTATATTGACCGCATTACTCACCAGCTACCCGACACCCCATTGATGTTTATGAAGTCTGATGGCGGTTTGGCTAATGGGGATAATTTTCAGGGCAAAGATAGTATTCTCAGTGGCCCTGCGGGGGGCATTGTGGGGGCAGTACAAACTAGTCAAAAAGCTGGATTTAATCGTATTGTCACCTTTGATATGGGAGGTACCAGTACAGATGTGGCACACTATGCAGGGGAGTATGAACGGGAACTTGATTCCGAGATTGCAGGGGCGCGAATGCGTGTTCCTGTTTTAGCAATTCATACTATTGCCGCTGGAGGAGGCTCAATTTTAACTTTTGATGGCTTGAGTTATCGTGTTGGCCCTGAATCTGGCGGCTCTAATCCTGGCCCAGCTTGCTACCGTCGTGGAGGAGAATTGACAGTTACTGATGCTAACGTGATGTTAGGCAAGATTCAACCCCAGTATTTTCCTGTGGTTTTTGGTCAGGATGGTAATCAATCTTTAGATCGAGAAATTGTTAAAAGTAAGTTCCAGCAATTAACCGCCAAGATAACTGCTACTACAGGTAACCATCTTACACCCGAACAGGTCGCTTCTGGCTTTATGGCGATCGCCGTAGCCAATATGGCAAATGCCCTCAAAAAGATTAGTCTGCAACGAGGTTATGATCTTTCTCTCTATACCCTCTGCTGTTTTGGGGGGGCAGGGGCACAAGTAGCTTGTTTGGTGGCGGATAACTTGGGTATCAGCAAGATTTTAATTCATCCCTACGCGGGGGTGCTTTCGGCTTATGGGATTGGTTTGGCAGATGTTAGGAGTACCAAAGTAATGTCAGTAGAAGAAACCTTGACTCCTGAGATTATGCCTCAGTTGAAATCTTTGCTGGCATCTTTAATCAATACAGAAATCTCTTCAGATACGGCAGTAATTAACAAAGTAAATCTGAAATATATCGGCACTGATTCTACTTTAAATATCGATTTTAATACCGATATTGCCATCATGGAGCAAAATTTTACTAACAAACATAAAACGCAGTACGGTTTTATTCAACCCGAAAAAGAATTGGTTATTGAGTCGGTGACGGTGGAATTAGTACAAAAAATGGATACTCCTGAAGAAGCGATTATTGATCGCACTCGCCCTTTAAATGAACCTCCGACAGTAATAGAAACAGTTCCAATGTTTGCCGCAGATAGTTGGCATGATGCTCAAGTATATTGTCGAGAAAATTTACAGCCCCATGACTGTATAAAGGGAGCAGCAATTATTGTTGAAGAAATTAGCACTATTATTATTGAACCAGATTGGCAAGCAACAGTAAACGATCACAATTATTTGATTTTAGAGCAAATTTCCCATTGATATATTACGTCTGACATTCAAACATTCCAGTCATGCTAAGATTTAATTCATATTAGGTGTGTAATATAAAAAATCAAGTTCTAGATGATAACTCAATCAGAAATACCAAAATCTCCTTTTATCGGCGATTCTTCCACAGAATCACGACGACAGAAGATCAAAAATTTTTTTAATCAAACTTTTGATAAGTACAATCATTTATTTGATTGTTTGAACAGTGATGGGTCTTACTATCAATCTCCAGAAATATTAAGGCATCCACTGATTTTCTATTTTGGACATAGTGCTGTTTTTTATATTAATAAATTAGTTGCTGCCAAAATTATTAATTCAAGAGTTAATGAGGCTTTTGAATGCCTATTTGCGGTAGGTGTCGATGAAATGTCGTGGGATGATTTAAACTCTAATTCTTATGACTGGCCGACTGTTACTGAAGTGAGAAAATACAGAAATTCTGTTCGTGAAATTGTTAATCAAGTCATCGACGAACTGCCTCTTGTAGGCAAGATTAATTGGAAAAATCCATTCTGGATTGTCTTAATGGGAATCGAACACGAACTTATCCATTTAGAAACTTCATCGGTTCTGATTCGTCAGTTAGATCTTCAATACATTAACCAAGATGTTTCAGGCTGGGAAATTTGCTCGGAGTTCAATCAATCTATTCCTACTAATGACTTTGTTCCTGTTCCTGGTAATGTTGTAAAACTAGGAATTTCTCAGCCCTCTGACTATTATAGTTGGGACAACGAATATGGTAGTGATCACCAAGCAGTAAAAGCTTTTAAGGCTAGTAAATACCTGATTACAAATGCTGAATTCTTAGAATTTATTACTGCTGCTGGTTATCAAAATAGGGAGTGGTGGTCAGCAGAGGGATGGAAATGGCTACAGTTTAAGAAAGTGGATTGTCCCGTATTTTGGATTGCTGATTCTTCTCAGCCCAAAGGTTACAAATTGCGAACCATGCTTGAAGAAATACCTCTCCCCCTTGATCATCCTGTTGAAGTTAACTACTACGAAGCAAAAGCCTTCTGTAGGTGGTTTTCCGAACAAAATAACTTAGAGGTGAGATTGCCTACAGAACATGAATGGCATTGCCTATATCATCAATACGAATCCCAATTGACTGAAAAAGTTAATCAAGAAAGCAATATCAGCTTAAAGTACTTTGCTTCTTCCTGCCCCGTCAACAAGTTTAAACATGGTCAGCTTTATGATGTATTCGGCAATGTCTGGCAATGGACTGAAACTCCTATTAGTCCTTTTAAGGGTTTTAAAGTCCATCAAGCATATGATGATTTTTCTATACCTACTTTTGATCAGCAACACTACCTGATTAAAGGTGGAAGTTGGATCTCGGGAGGAAACTGCGCCAGAAAAGAAAGCCGCTATTCCTTTAGAAAACACTTTTATCAGCACGCAGGATTTAGAATTGTCCAGTCAGAAAATGTTATTGTTAACAAAAACAACATCTACGAAACAGATGCTGCATCCTCTATGTATCTGGACGCGCACTATGGTGAAAACTATTTAAATGGGAAAAAATTTTCTGTAGCTATTGTTGAATATGCTTCACAATATTGGGAAAGCGATCACACTAAAAATGCCCTCGATCTAGGCTGTGCCGTAGGCAGAAGTTGTTTTGAACTCAGTCGATATTTTGATCGCGTGGTAGGACTTGACTTTTCTACTAAATTTATTCGTCATGCCCATCAACTCAAAGAGATAGGAATAGTTAAGTACCCGCTCAAAGTTGAAGGCGATATTCAAGAAATAAAAGAAATTAAACTCGAAGATCTCTGTTTAAAAAATTCAGGTCAAAATGTTAGCTTTTTTCAAGCTGATGCTTGTAATCTAGCAAGTAAGTTTTCTGGATACGATTTGGTGTTAGCTGCAAATTTGTTAGATCGCCTGTACAACCCGATCGCTTTTCTGGAAAAAATTGGTAATCATATTAATAATGGAGGTTTATTGGTAATTACATCACCATTTACTTGGCAAGAAGAATTTACAGCCAAGGAAAACTGGCTAGGTGGTTTTAACCAAGGTGGTCAAGATATTTTTAGCCAAGAGAAACTACAGGCGATACTTTTATGTGATTTTGAATTATTAGATACATCTGCTAATTTGCCTTTTATTTTGAGAGAAACTCAGCGAAAATTTCAATACATTAAACCCCATATAAGCATATGGAAAAAAAGAATCGGTTGAGATGAAAAATAGACAAATTCCTGCGTACTTTCCCATTACAGCACCAAGAGATGACTTATTTAAAAGCAGCATCTTATCTCGTTATGCCACCAACAATAAATCAGATTTGGTTTTAGAAACCCTATCAGGAATGGCATATATAAACCAAGGGAAATCTGTATGGAAACTTACGCTAAAAAATATAACTAATATAATTCCTAGTGCCAATAATACTCAAGATACTTCCAGAGTAAATCTCAAAGCCTATTGGTACTCAGCACCAGCAGCGAAAAAAGCAGGTATTGAGATCAATGCTAGCAAGAATGCCAACTTATTTGCAGGAATGGGAGTCATTCTGGTTCCAGGCAATCTTAGAATACCTGTCTTAACTGCAAATAAAAAAAATGTGCAGTTTTACGGACTAAAATTAATTGCTAACCAGGAAAAATTTCTAGTCTCTTCTCAACAGTGTCCTATTGTTTTAATGGAATATAACTATAAACATAATTACCGAAAAGACTTTCTTCTCCAAGAACAAGGTGGAGGAGGTTTTTATATCGAAAAACATCAATTTCCCCATATACACATCCCGTTAGAAGATTCTTCAGGAGGTTATATTTTAGTGGGTAAGCAGCATTCTGCTACTAGTTTTAGTTTTACAGCTTTTCATATACCTTTTGGCTATGCACTATATACTCCATCAGGTGCAATTCATGGAGATGGAACTCTCATTGGAAGATATGCAATTACTGTGGCAGATCCTAAAATTACGGCCGATACAGTACTTATTTATTGTCAGGACACGTTAGCTAAAGTAGAAGATCTTATACCTAATTAGTAAATCCATCGAGTAAATGTATCCTCGATACTAAGTTAACCTCAGTTCGGGTTAAGACAATTAACTGCTTAGGATAGCCCTTCGGATTCAGCACTTTTCTCAAGTCGGGGAACCCGCCCAACGAAAGTGCTTCACTATAAGCTATAAGCCTTTGATTTGTTTTTTAGTAAGTTTTACCAAGAAATCAAACGAGAAAATAGTGTTTTTAAAGCTCTGAGAATATAAGGGTTTCAGCTCCCATCCGAACTCAGGTTAAGTTAAGTAGCTGCACTTAATCAAACACAAAATACAGTACAAATATACTCATATGTTTCAAAACTTAGATTTGAATAAACCCGATCCTATCCGTCTCGAAATATTCAAAAATCTTTATCAGTTCATAGCCGAACAAATGGGCATTGTGCTACAAAATACCGCAGCTTCAGTCAATATTAAGGAGAGATTAGACTTTTCTTGTGCCATTTTTCATGCTGATGGTTCATTAGTAGCAAATGCTCCCCATATTCCCGTTCATTTAGGCTCAATGAGCGCTAGCATTACCAGCTTAATTAATCATGTTCAGGACAAGTTTAAACCTGGAGACGTTTATCTCTCCAATAATCCCTATAACGGTGGCACTCACTTACCTGACGTAACGGCGATTACTCCAGTCTTCAAATCTCCAATATTAGAAGGGAAAGAGGGGGGGCAAAAACCCATTTTCTACGTCGCCTCACGGGGACATCAGGCAGATATAGGCGGTATTAGCCCAGGTTCGATGCCGCCCCACAGTACTACCATTGAAGAAGAAGGAATTCTCTTGGACAATTTTCTCCTAGTAGAGTCAGGTAACTTTAGAGAAGATGCCATTACCGAAATTCTAACTAACCACAACTATCCTGCCCGTAATATTCCCCAAAACCTCGCCGACTTTAAAGCACAAATTGCTGCCAATAACCGAGGTGCTACTGAACTCCTGAAAATGGTCGAACAATATGGCTTAGAAACTGTTCAGACATATATGCAATTTGTCCAAGATAATGCCGAATTAGCTGTGAGAAAGGCGATCGCCAATCTAAAAGATGGTAAGTTTATCTATACCATGGATAATGGTGCACAGATCCAGGTTAAAGTCACCATAGATCAAGATAATGCTCGTGCTGCGATCGATTTTACTGGCACATCCCCCCAACAACAAAGTAATTTTAATGCCCCCGCTGCTGTTACCCAAGCTGCGGTTTTATATGTTTTTCGTACTTTAGTCGATGATGCTATTCCCCTCAATGCGGGTTGTTTAAAACCCATCGAAATTATTATTCCTGAAGGCTGTATGCTTAACCCCACCTATCCTGCTGCGGTGGTGGCGGGCAATGTGGAAACTTCCCAAACTATTGTTGATGCCCTCTATGGAGCATTAGGTATAATGGCAGCATCCCAGGGAACAATGAATAATTTTACCTTTGGCAACCAGCATTATCAATATTACGAAACCATCTGTGGAGGTTCGGGTGCGGGTAATGGTTTTAATGGCACGGATGCAGTACAAACTCACATGACTAATTCTTTATTAACTGATCCTGAAGTATTGGAATCCCGTTATCCTGTAATGCTAGAAAGCTTTAGTATTCGAGAAAATAGTCAAGGTAGAGGTCAATACTCTGGTGGTAACGGAGTAGTACGAAAAGTCCGTTTTTTAGAATCTATGACGGCGGGAATATTATCTAGTCATCGGGTTGTTCCACCCTTTGGCTTGGCTGGTGGTACATCAGGAAAAGTTGGCAAGAGTTATGTGATTAGAAAAGATCAAAGTATTGAAGATTTAGATAGTACTGCTACAGTGGAAATGCAACCTGGAGATACTTTTGTAATTGAAACTCCTGGTGGTGGGGGGTATGGTTATACTAAATCCGATTGATAAAAGTAACGATTGATTTTTACTGGCTAGATATGGTGTAACCAAGCACCTTTCAGATTTCAGACTTCAGATTTCAGATTTCAGACTTCAGATTTCAGACTTCAGACTTCAGATTTCAGACTTATAAAACAAATAAGTAACCTCTACGAATAGGATTTAGTATTAGGTAGTTGAACCTATCTCCTAATCAATTTTCAGAGTTTTTAACCTCTTAAAATCCCTAATGTGTTAAAAATGCGATCGCAAAATATTAGTTTTTTGTGTCTGAAATCCAGATCAGATCAATAGTGGGATAGGTTCTTATTAGTGCTTACTCATTACTCATTACTTCATCTATGCCAATTTTTACGTAAAGAAAACCAACTTCTAAGGCGATTTAATAACTGGGGATTACGTTGTAGCTTTTGCTGATAAAAATTATTACTAGCACGTTGTAATATTTCAGCCATACTAGGATTGATAGTAGGTATAGAAACAGAAGTTAATCCTCGCATTGGATTAGGATCTAGTCTGATTTTATGCTGCATCATTAATGCGATAACTGTAATTAATTCTGCCGCGCGATCGCATATTAAACTGCAACCTAAGATTTCTCCATTTTCTCTCACTAATAGTTTACAAATTCCTGAAGTTTGATCTAAAATTTGTGCTTGAAATATATCGCTTAAATATTCTTTGATTATGTAAATTTCTGTACCATATTGTTGTTTAGCTTGTTGTTCAGTTAAGCCGACTCTGGCTAAATTAGGTTGAGTTAAAATTGCCCAAGGAACAGTGTAGTAATTAGTTTTATACCAGGGAAAAAATAAACTGTTTTTTAGAATAAGATTAATTTCATAGTTAGTAATGTTTGGTAAACTATAACCGCCAATTAAATCCCCACAGGCAGATATATTCGGGTTCGTAGTTTGGAGCTTTTGATTAACATAAACTCTGGTCTGATCATATTTAACATTTATCCCCGCTAAATTTAAACCTGCAATATTTGGTTGACGATAATCAGCAATAATAATTTCATCCGCAGCTAAAGCGCGATCGCCTGCCTGTAACCATTTTTGTCCTTCAATAGTTTTGATTTGACTAACTGTCGAATTGGTATAAATTTTAATTCCTGCTGCTTCTAATTGTGCTTGAATTAAGAGGGCAATATCAAGATCTTCTTGGGGTAATATTCGGGACTTTTTTGCTACTAAAGTAACTTTCTTATCAAACCTGGTTAGAGTTTGAGCTAATGCTAAAGCCGTCGGATCTTCCCCGACAATGATCATATTTTGTCCCAAAGCTGATAAATCTTGCCGCCAAAATTCCCTGAGAGTTAAACAATCATCAGAAATACCGTTTCCGAAAGACTCGGTGACAAAATTAGCCCCTGTTGCCAGCAAGAAATGATGCGATCGCAACTTCCGCCCTGGTACTTGAAAAGCTAGTTTCGGTAACCGACAAAACTCCCCCTTATCAGTAATTACATCCACTCCCAAAGCTGCCAAACTAGACAAAGAATGTTTAACTTGCATTACCGAATTAATTGCTTGTGCCCAATCACCTGCCTCCAAAAGAGAAACATAAGGCAACTTGACTGTCGAGGATGTTGCAAAAGGATTATTAGCTAACTGATAGTTTAATTGTCCAGCCTCACTGATACTATGACTCAGTAACCTATCCTGGGGTAAATACAAATCTTCGCTCTGAGTTACCAGTGCCACACGGGCTTGAAGTTGAATCGCCTTCTGGGCAGCATGAATACCAGCCCAACTGCCGCCAATTATTACCAAATCATAGTCTACCGCCATCTTAATTTACTCCTAAGAAACAAATTAATCTGTTAGGGCTGGGTTAAGGGGAAAAGGGAAAAGGGGAAAGGTTGATTGATCTGTTTTCATCCCTTATTCAAACTACTGATTTATCGTTGTTTTGCATATAGTCGGTTAATTCAGTTAAAACTATCCAGATCCAACGATAGCAGCTATAGCTTCTACTAAGGAATTATTCTCCTCTGGCAAACGTACAGCAATGCGAAAATAGCGATCGCCTAACTCAGAAAAACTAAGACAATCTCGAATTACGATCCGATAATTTTGCAATAACTTTTCCTGTAACTTGGTGGCAGAATATTCCGTTTTAACCAGCAGATAATTTGCTGCCCCTGGAAACGGCTTAAGCCCAGGAATCTGCTGTAACTGCGACCATAAATGCGATCGCGCTTTGATTAACCAATCCCAAGTTTGTTGCTGAAATTCCTGATCCTGAATTACTGCTGCGGTTGCCGCTGCTGCCAAAACATTTACTGACCAAGGATCGCGCCATTTTTGCCATCTTTTCAATCTTGCAGGATGAGCGATCGCATAACCAATACGTAACCCAGGCAAACTATAAAATTTGGTTAGGGAACGCAAAATAACTAAAT
>CALLPS010000395.1 GCA_938015355.1 uncultured Pleurocapsa sp. | reverse complement strand
AATAACTTCCTGCCAGCAATCAACCTTACGCCCTTTGTCTCAGCTCAAGCATGAGACGGGCTAGTGAGAACTGCAGCAATCATAGAAACCCTGGCAAAAGCTGCTGGCTTAAGTAGGCTTTTGTTATCTATTCAGATTTTTTCCCTCAAATATAAAGGAGCTACTGAAATTCCTGCAAATTAAGGCTCCGTTCTTACAGACATCAGCGGTTGCAGGGAAAGGGAAGCAGTATCAGCAGCTGCCACCATGCCCGACCGATCCTTTCGCAATTTTAGAGCCTCGAGATCAGGAGATCAGCTCATTTTATGTAGATCAGAAGCTTCGAGCGACGGATTTCGAAGCTCCCAAGTTGTGAAAGGGTCTGTCATGTCTCTCAAAATAAAATACGTTCCCATTGTTTCAGTGACATTGAAATATCCTACAAGCAAGTAGGTATGGGATATGTGTACATGTATGTGAGAGACATTTTTATACAGTAGACTCCCGCTAAAGTGAAGAGTTAATCAGTTTACCTGTGCCTTGGCTGGAGTTTTTTAACGGTGCCCATTACTTGCGGCCCTTATATGGAGTGGCTTATGCTGTGAAGATAGCAGAGAGACACTTAATTCTATGACTTCCTGATTGGTAGGCCAGACCAAACATTTTTCAGTTTTTTCCCAGTCCCGGCAAAACGCACGGGTTATAAAAACGAAGAAATAGGGTAGTAAAAAAGGGAAAGATTGGTTCGACTAGAATTAGTGCAGCTAAAAAAGACTGAGGTTTCTCCAGCCTTTTTTTTTCTTTTTTAATTTCTTCTCCGACAAAATTGTTTGCTAATCCTCTGTTCTTAACAAATTAAAGGTGCTATTTTTTTAAACTCTTTTTCCTTGTATCATCACAGTAGAAAAAGTGCTTCACCTAATCTACTTGACGTAGAGTTACTATCTACAAATTAAAGAGACCACACTTGAAAGAGCTGAATATCAGACCGGTAAGACTAAGCTCTTTTTTTCTGGACGTTCTCTGTCTTTCCTTACTGAAAATTGCGGGGAGAACAGCCGACAAAAATGGTGGAAAGAATGAAAGTACTAAGTATAATTCATTCTTCTTTTTGCAGCTCCAAACATTAACACCTGACGGGCGAAGTACGCTCTTTCTAATGTAGTCTCTATATTACGAATTATTTTGGCAACATTAAAAATGATTCCTCGCCAGTTAAGCTCCCAACTACGTCTTTTTGGAAATGTGTTCATTCGCCATCATTTAGTAACCGAATAACCAAGCTGGAGAATTGCTTAATAGTATCCAGAACGAACATTTCACAATTTGCGATACAAAAATATTCTTATGATACAATTCAATTCAGTTCAAAACCAGTGATCCACGGATTTTCAGGCTCAAAAGTTGTGAAATGCAAGATCAAGATACCAGGAAATACGCGCCAAGTATCCAGCGGACATCTCTGCAGTCCCTTAACTCTGTAAATAGCGTACATGTGCACCGAGTAAATTTGTTTGAGGCATGTAAATGATCCTGCAAGTACAAATATGGTCACACTGTTTTGTGGATTACTTACAAGAGCAGTTGAGACATGGCAGCGTGTTATTTTTCTTTCCCGTACGGCTTCAATTGTAAGCTCAATTAGTTCGTGGTTTTAGGTTTTGCATATAGCGGAGAGTAAGTACCGATTAATTAACTGATTAAGAAACGTTTTGGCATCCAATTGAAGAAACGGGTCCTGCCCACCCGAAAGAATGAAAAAAAAAGTTGCAGTGCGCAGGCATTCTTCGACTATTTCAAAAGTTTTAACAAGAAAAAATCCTTCATGTTAGTCTAGTATATCCTTTTCTGGAATCTCCAGATTGAACGAGTACTTCCCAAGAATTTTTCCGGATTTGCCTTTCAGTGGCCCGCTTAATGCCCGTGTACACGACGTAATATATTTTTCTAAAAATGGTAATTCTTGCCAAACTTATGTATTTTTTTGGGCCAATAATTTCACAACTTTGTAACTGTTGAACACTTGCTTGGGGGATTATAACAAAAAGAATTATTTCAGAGGCATAAAAGAATTAATGCAAAAAAGAGTGGACAGACAAGCAAGTCCCTGGTTTCACAGTTTAGTTAGTCAGCCTCTCTGCCATCCAGAGTCCCTCGGTGTCAAATGGGATTAAATTATGCGACTTTCCTTTGACCTTGGAGTCAAAGTCTGCTGACTCAAGGAGTGTCCGGAATGTAATGACATGAAAACATTCATATTTGATTAAGTATTTGATACTCCTTACACGATTTCATAAAAAAAAAAATACAAATGAAACTGACACAAATTTCAGGCCAGAACGTACATCTTTGCTTACTTAAGTATGCACTTTGTGGCAAAAATTAAAGGAATTAGTGCGGGCGATCGCCGTCGCCAAGTGTATAATGCTATGAGTCGTTGTCAATTAGCAGATCACGCAGACATTGCAATTCGTAAACTTTCTCAAGGATACCGACAGCGAGTGGGCATTGCTCAAGCTATTGTTCATGAACCCCCTGTAATCATTCTTGATGAACCAACGGTGGGATTAGATCCTCGTCAAATTATTGAAGTGCGTAACCTGATTAAAAGTCTGGCGGGAGAACATACTATTATGCTGTCTACCCATATTTTGCCCGAAGCCAGTATGATTTGCGATCGCGTCACGATTATTAATCATGGTAAAGTAGTAACTACTAATACTCCTGAAGATCTGCAAGCCCAGTTAGAAAGTAATGCTGGTTATGAGGTGGAAATTGGGGGAAATGTAAAACAAATATGTTCTTTATTGGAATCAGTTTCGGGAGTTATTGAAGTAACAAAGGTAGAGCATACTTTAGTAAAATATCCTGAGCATCATTTGTTAAAAATTGCTTGCCAACCAAATACTGATCTAGGGAAAGATATTGCAGCCATTATTGTTCAGGAAGGCTTGGATTTACATGAGTTGCGTCGCACTCGCCCTAGTTTAGAAGATGTCTTTTTGGAATTAACCACAGAAGAGCCTTTGGCGATTAATTAAACTGTGTATTTAGTTTTCTTATTGTTGTTTGGAGCATTTAAAATAATATTAAGTCTCATCTCAACCCCTCAATTCAAAATTGACAGACTACTAGAGGGAATGAACTTTTACTTCCTGCTGCAATCGATCAGATAAAAGTTCCTTTGTGACTTCAAGATCGTATCTTGTTTGTAAGTTCATCCAAAATTGAGCTTCCATAGCAAAAAAACGACCTAATCTTAAAGCTGTATCAGCCGTGATGGCACGTTTCCCGTGAACAATTTCGTTGATACGACGAGGAGAAACACTAATAGAATTAGCAACACGATATTGACTAATATTCAAGGGTTTTAAGAAATCTTCGAGCAAGATTTCGCCAGGATGAATGGGAGAAAAGTCACGATTGGTCATAATTAAGAATTTTAATGATAATCAACAATTTCAACATCAAAGGCATTAGAGTCACGCCAAAGAAAACAGACTCGCCATTGAGAAGTAATACGAATACTGTATTGTCCTTGACGATCGCCAGAAAGTGCTTCAAGACGATTGCCAGGGGGAATACGTAAAGTATCGAGGATAGTAGCAGCATGAAGTTGCTCAAGTTTACGAGCAGCACTTCGTTGAATGTCCTGGGGGAGTTTACGAGAAAAGCGACCGTGAAATAGTTTCTGAGTTTCCTTGCATTTGAAAGAAGAAATCATATGATCAATAATAACGCCTAACGTTAATAGTTGAATTAATGACTACTTCAGTTTGGATTGCGATCGTTATTGTTGTTTGGAGCATTTGCGATCGCTATTTTCTACTGACAAGAGAGATTGTTGATTGCCAACTATAGCGGTATCGGCTGATATTTTTGTACTAATCTTGCCTGGTAGACGTTAGTTCGACAGATTTTCTTTGTGGTTGAATTTCCAAAGTTAGACAACGAAGTAATACTAAATCCGATTCATATAAGTTACTTTCACAAACAAGTAAAAACTTCTTTAAGTCCCCCAGAATTGGGGGATTTAGGGGGCGAGACAAGAGTAACCTCCACGGACAGGATTTAGTATAATAGACTTTTCATCAAACTATGCGATGTAAGCCCTTTTCCCTTATGGATCTACCTTTTAGGGTTTCCCTCGCTAAAACTAGTAGATTTTATACTCATCGAACTTCGGATTGCGTAGGATTGCGTCTTTGTGAGAGATCTAAAAATATAAACAAAAAGAAAACGATGCAATGATGTCTTAAAGATTTTTCTTTACTGATCATTGCACCGCAGGTGCTAAATATATTATTTGGTGAACAACTTAAGAAAAAATTAGTTGTTCACATCTACTACAATCTTTTTAACTAGGCTTTTGAATCATCTAAATCCGTTGCCAAATCTCTGGCTGTTTTATCATCCAGAATCATATTCTCATCATCACTCAAATTCTTGTATGAGCGACGAAGGTTACCTTCAGAAGTGCTATTAACATCTTCTGCTAAACGGTAAGATTCAAAATCATCACCATAACCATAAACCGCATTACTTCTCATTCCAGAATCTACATCGCTACGACCACCCATTGGCTCCTCAGAAGTATTAAAGCCTGTCCCAGCAGGAATTAAACGCCCAATAATTACGTTCTCTTTTAGTCCTCTAAGCCAATCAGACTTACCTTCAATTGCTGCCTCCGTTAAGACTCTAGTTGTCTCTTGGAAGGAAGCTGCTGAAATAAAGCTATCGGTGTTAAGAGAGGCTTTCGTAATTCCCAGCAACACAGGAGTATATTGAGCTGGGGCACCACCTGTAATCGACATTGCTTCATTCACCTGTTCAATTTGGCGAAGTTCAAGCAACTCACCAGGAAGAATAATCGTATCTCCCCCGTCATCAATCCTCACTTTAGCTGTCATCTGTTTGACAATGACCTCAATATGTTTATCGGAAATGTCAATTCCTTGACTCTGGTATACAGACTGTACCTGACGAACCAAAAAGAGTTGTGCCTTTTGTAATCCAATTAGAGAAGCTTCGTAGCAGCCCTTTTCTGGTAAATGATAGTTAAAGTGAGTTTCTAAAATTTCGTGAGGGTTAGCAGGACCATCTGTCAAAGGTTCTCCGGCTTCAACCTGTTGACCGTCACTAACAATAGCGTTCTGCCCTGGCTTGATGGGATAATCACTTACTACACCATCTTCTTCAATGATCTTGATATCTACAGTTTCATTTTCTTCATAGACTACTTGACAAACTCCAGAGCTACGACTCAGAATACAGCCTTCTTTTGGCTTACGCGCTTCTAAGAGCTCCTCAATACGGGGTAAACCTTGGATAATGTCTCCAGTTTTAGAACGCTCAAAAACGAGCAGTACTAAATTATCACCACGCTGTACTAGATCACCATCGTCAATGTGTAATACTGCACCTTGAGATACACGGTAGGGACGAGTATGACGTAAAACCATATTAGTCTTACCTGCTTGTTCGCTAATTTTTACTACCTGAACTGAGTTTTCTAACCTAATATCATCAGTAAGTTTGCTGCCAGAAACTAGTAAACTACCTTCTTTATAGGGACATTCGCTCTTGGGAATGTCTAATTCATGAGTAATTAGATCGCTATCTCGAACAATCAAGATCCGACGGATTGCTTCTGCTCCTTCTCGAATACCTTGAACTTCTCCAGCAGATTTACAAAGAATTTCAGTGCGGGCAATCGTTGCACCCTTGGCAATTTCTTCCCCGTCTTTTACTAATACTCTTGTCTGAATTTCACCACTGTGAGGGTCAACATCCGTATCTCTTCTCAAGACTAATGATTCCAAAATTACCATTTGAAGTCTTTGAGTATCAGAATTGTCTTCATCTGGCTGCAATTCGATATCTGCGCTGAGGTTAGCGATTATATCATTCTCCTCAGTAGTTTCAATTTCTAAAACTAACTGAGTACTCAACAAAGATAAGCTACTAACAGATTTAACTCGTTCCCCATCCTTATAGAAGATACGTTGTACGGAACGCAATTCAATTTGACGACCATCATCTTGGTTGATTGATGCTTGAGAAGGAATCGACGGTTTGTCTGCTACTTCAAATTCCTTTACAGGACGTAAAATTAAAGCTATTCCTTCAGTAGTTTCAATGACTTCGCCATATCTCAGTTCTTTGGTCACAACTCCTGGTAGCACTTCAGTTCCTGGTTGAATTAGCTGTTCATGCCACTCACTTTTAGAATCATCAAGTTGGTGAATCTCTCCTGGCTTGATAATGATTTCTCGTAAAATATCATTTTTCTGTATTACTTCCGCAATTCCTGAAGATTGACAGAAAACATCTTTGACGACTTCTGTTCCTGCTTCAATATATTCTCCGTCTTCTACAATTAAGAGAGAAATATCTTTGTTAACTTCATGACTTTCTTCGGGAATCCACAGTAGTGTCCCGCCTGTTTCTATTTCATAACCCTGTTTCCGATTGCCTTTCCCAACAGTAATTCCACCATATTTAATGATGCCACCTGTTTCCGTACGATAAAAATCGTCAATTAGTTCGGCAACAACTTGCTTATTTTGTACCTTCGTACCAGGAGCTGTTTTGAGCAAGAATTTACGTCCATCAGCAGTATAGATAATATATTGCTCACGACCACCATCACTTTCGACGCTGACTTTTGCCTGATCTAGGGAGACAGAAGCAGTTACAATTTCGATTTCACGGCTGTCAGGGAACATTCTTACCACACCACCATTGGCGGCAGTTAATCTAGTTTGAGCCAGAATATCTCCTGGTTTCACCTGATCGCCATTTTTTACATTAGCCTCGGCACCAGGAAGTAAATTGTATACTTCTCCTGAAAGCACCCAAAGCAATCCAGAGCGTTGAGCAATGCGAGTGGTATTTCCCTGGCGGTCTTTTTTATCTTCGGGGATCAGGTCAGCAAAAACAATTTCTCCCGCTAAATCGGAAGTTACATCCTTAGCTGCTTTTTCTGTAGATTTTTGGACTTTGACCATGGCTACTTCCACCAGTAGCTGACCTTTTTTGACCTCTTCGCCATCTTCGACATAGATCAAAGAACCAACCGTTAGAGCCGTGCTAGTCGTTTTACCTTTGTGGGGAATTAACTTAATATCACCGATAGTTTCTACCTGATTCCTCTCATCACCGTGACGAGTACGAATACCACGAGTGCTCAGACCTTTTCCAAATTCGACTTTTCCATCAGCTTTCGCCCGAATTTGACGAGCGACTTCCCCTGTAAATACCCCTCCAGTGTGGAAAGTTCTCATTGTGAGCTGAGTACCAGGCTCTCCAATAGATTGAGCAGCAATAATTCCTACGGCTTCTCCCATGTCTACCATGTGTCCATGAGCTAAACTCCAGCCATAGCATTTCTGACAGACAGAACGAGCCGCTTCACAGGTTAGGGGAGAGCGTACTAGTACCTCTTCGACGCGATCGCCAATTTCTTGAGCTAAATCCTGATCCATATCCTGGTTACGTGTGGCAACCAGTTCCCCCGTCTTATCGTCATGGGCATCTCTGGCAAGTACTCGACCTAGCAGACGATCTGATAGAGAAATTAAGGTGCGATCGCCATCTTTCATGGCACGCAGACTAATACCTCGCTGTGTACCACAGTCTACTTCCCGTACAATTACATCTTGGGAAACATCGACTAAACGGCGAGTTAAGTAACCAGAGTCAGCTGTTCTTAAGGCTGTATCAACTAGACCTTTTCGCGCCCCATAAGAAGAAATAATATATTCAGTTACGGTTAATCCCTCTCGGAAATTAGTTTTAATCGGTAAATCGATAATTTCCCCTTGAGGATCAGCCATCAATCCACGCATTCCCACTAGCTGACGGACTTGAGATAGATTACCTCTAGCCCCACTAAATGCCATCATATAGACCGAATTAAGGGGATCCGTAGCACGAAAATTAGTTACCACCTCATCTTTAAGATTCTCTGAGGTACTATTCCAGGTATCAATTACCTTCTGGAAACGCTCAACTTCAGTAATTTCTCCCCGAGCATAACGTTCTTCAGTTTCTCTAATCTCTACTTCTGCCGCTTCCAGTAATTCAGCTTTGATGGGAGGGACTTTCAAATCATCTACACTAATAGAAACTCCTGCTACTGTCGCATAGCGAAAGCCTAATTCTTTTAAGGAATCGGCTACGGTGGCACTGTGAGCTGAACCATATTCGGTAAAAGCCAAAGCCATTAGTTTTTTAAGACGACCTTTATCGACGATGTGGTTATAAAATTTCATGTTTATTTTTTCTACTGTCTAGCTACTAAAACTTCTTGATTTGAGACTGATTTGACTTACACTGCTGCGGTCAAAGCTTCTTGTACAGTTTGGTTGTAGATAATTCGTCCGACAGTGGTGTCGATATACTGAGAAATTTGCTCTCCTTCAGCGGATTTTCTCACGAATCTTTGGCGATAATACTCAATTTTGCTACCGTCTGCTAAGTCCTCTGATTCTAAAATTTCCACATCGGGTTCTTCTGTTACAACTTCTCCTTCGTAGCGCAACCAGACATGAGCATGAAGATCTATCTGTCCCTGCTCATAAGCTTTGATGGCATCATCCAGATTTCCGAAGCGACGACCTTTTCCCTTAATTGCTTTGGGATCTTCGGCAGTTAGATAGTAGCAGCCCAAAACCATGTCCTGAGATGGAGCCACAATTGGTCGTCCCGTTGCAGGAGACAAGATATTATGACAAGCCAACATTAACAATCTAGCCTCAGCCTGAGCTTCTAAAGATAGAGGTACATGAACTGCCATTTGATCTCCATCAAAGTCGGCGTTGAATGCAGGACATACCAAAGGATGCAGCTGAATTGCTCTTCCTTCAACCAAAATTGGCTCAAATGCTTGAATACCTAAACGGTGCAGGGTTGGAGCACGGTTGAGCATTACAGGATGCCCAGCAATTACCTCTTTCAAGACTTCATAAACACTAGGATCGTTGCGCTGAATGAGCTTCTTCGCTGCCTTAATATTGTTAACCATGCCACTATTAATCAAGCGATGGATCACGAACGGCTGAAATAATTCGATCGCCATTTCTCTCGGCAAACCACACTGGTAAATTTTCAGCTTAGGTCCAACCACAATTACTGAACGTCCAGAATAATCAACCCTCTTACCCAGTAAGTTTTGGCGAAAACGTCCTTGTTTTCCTTCAATAATGTCAGATAAAGATTTAAGAGGACGATTATTGGCTCCCACAACCGTCCGACCCCGACGACCATTATCAATTAGAGCATCCACTGCTTCTTGCAGCATCCGTTTTTCGTTACGGACAATAATTTCAGGCGCTAAAATTTCTTGCAACCTAGCTAATCGATTGTTACGGTTGATAACTCGACGATAGAGATCGTTAAGATCGGATGTGGCAAAACGACCACCATCTAGCTGCACCATGGGACGTAAATCTGGAGGAATTACGGGAATAGCATTCAATACCATCCACTCGGGGCGAGAACCCGTAGCCACAAAATTATCAATTACCCGCAGACGTTTAATTAATTTGGCTCTTTTTTGACCTTTAGCATCACCAATCTGCTCTCGTAGTTTTTCTGCTTCTTCTTCTAAAGCTACTTCTTCAAGAAGTCTTTGAACTGCTTCTGCGCCAATACCCACCTCAACGCCGACTAATTCCGAATCTTCACTGTAAAGTTGATCTTCAATCTCAATCCATTGATCTTCCGTCAACAATTGTTTTGCTGAAAGATTTCCAGCATTACCTGGGTCTAACACTACATAGGCGTTGAAATAAACGACCTGTTCGACATCTCGTAGTGGCATATCTAGCAGAATACTCAAGTAGCTAGGAATACCTTTGAGATACCAAACATGGGTTACAGGGGCAGCCAGCTTAATGTAGCCCATGCGATGGCGGCGCACCCGCGATTCTGTAACTTCAACCCCACAACGTTCACACACAATGCCGCGATGACGTACTCGTTTGTACTTACCACAGTGACATTCCCAATCTTTAGCAGGACCAAAAATGCGTTCGCAGAATAGCCCGTCCATTTCAGGCTTAAGGGTTCGGTAGTTAATTGTTTCAGGTTTAGTCACCTCCCCAACTAATTGACCATTGGGTAAAGTTCTTTCTCCCCACTGACGAATTCTTTCAGGAGAGGCAATGCCGATTTTGACGTAATCGAATCTTTGTTCTACTTGATTTCTCATTATTGACTGGGAATTAAATTTTTGGGGATTTCTAAAAGCTATCAAATGAAAAGAAATGAAGGACTTAGATATATTTTCTTTATCCTTTATCCTTCATCCCTTATCCTTTATTCTTGACTACACTTCTTCAGTTGTTTCTTCTCTCTGCAAGGATTCATAAGTAGGTCGATTAGGAGTACGACGAGGAGTATCAGCCATTAAATCTACTTCCACATCACGGCTACTACCATCGTCCAATGACTCTAGTTTATGCACAGCAATATCTAAGCCTAAAGACTGTAGCTCCCTCATTAATACCTTGAAAGATTCTGGAGTACCAGGACGAGGAATCGGCTTTCCTTTAACTATGGAGTTCAGTGCTTCATTACGTCCTTGCATATCATCGGACTTGACTGTCAACAGTTCTTGCAGGGTATAGGCTGCACCATAAGCTTCTAATGCCCATACCTCCATTTCTCCAAAGCGTTGTCCGCCCTGTTGTGCTTTACCACCCAGAGGCTGCTGAGTAACTAGAGAATAAGGTCCAGTAGAACGAGCGTGAATCTTGTCATCTACTAGGTGGACTAACTTCAGCATATAGGCTTTCCCCACTGTCACGGGACGGTCAAATGCTTCTCCGGTACGTCCGTCAAAGACCTGAATTTTGCCTGGGTTATCTTCATCGTATACCCAAGATTTACCTGGTTTGCGAGCCGCATCCTGAATTTTGCCGTGGACAGTTTCTCTCGATGCTTCTTTGCCGTACATTTCATCAAAGGGCATCATTTTAAAGCGAGTTGCCAAGTTTTCTCCAGCCCAGCCCAAGAGACACTCAAATACCTGTCCGACATTCATCCGCGAGGGAACCCCTAAAGGATTAAGAGCAATATCAATCGGTGTCCCATCAGGTAGATAAGGCATGCTTTCAATCGGCAAGATACGAGAGATAATTCCTTTGTTTCCATGGCGACCAGCCATTTTATCTCCCACTTGAATCTTCCGTTTTTGAGCCACGTAGATCCGCACTACCATGTTTGCTCCAGGAGGCAGTTCATCACCTTGTTCTCTGGTGAAAACCCTGACATCCACAACCCGACCTTTTTCACCATTAGGAACTCGCAAGGAGTTATCTCGCACATCCCTCGCTTTTTCCCCAAATATCGCTCTCAGCAGTTTTTCTTCGGGAGGTTGATCGGATTCTCCTTTAGGAGTAACTTTCCCTACTAGAATTTCTCCTGCTTCTACCCAAGCCCCGATATGAATAATGCCCCGTTCATCTAAGTTACGCAGGGCATCTTCCCCTACGTTGGGAATTTCGCGAGTGATCTCTTCGGGACCGAGCTTGGTTTGTCTGGCTTCAATTTCAAATTTCTCAACGTGGATACTGGTGTAAACATCGTCATAAACTAGACGTTCACTAATTAAAATTGCGTCTTCGTAGTTATATCCTTCCCAAGGCATATAGGCGATTAAAACGTTTTGCCCAAGAGCTAATTCTCCACCTTCAGTTGAAGAACCATCTGCTAATACTTGACCTGGAACAACGTCTTCTCCTGCATAGACTAGAGGGCGTTGATTTAAACAGGTATCTTGATTAGAACGCTGATATTTTTGCAGTTTATAGACGATTTCTTCCCCAGGATCAGGGGCATATAGACCATTATTTCCCTCTTCTACTCTTACTCTGACAACTTCCGCGTCAACGTAAGTGACAATTCCATGGGTACGTGAAACTACCACCATTCCCGAATCACGAGCAGCTTGAGCTTCCAATCCAGTTCCTACTAAAGGACGCTCTGGGCGCAATAAAGGTACAGCTTGACGTTGCATATTAGAACCCATCAGGGCGCGGTTAGCATCATCATGTTCTAAGAAAGGAATCAAACTAGTAGCCACAGAAACAATCTGTACTGGAGAAATGGCGACATAATCAACTTCATCAGGGTCACAAGTCGAAAATTCTCGACGGTAACGAATCGCGATGGTTTCTCCCAGAATATAGCCATCGTCATCAGTTGCTACATCTCCAGGGGCTACTCTCATATCGTCTTCTTCATCAGCTGTGAGATAGACAACATCTTCATTTCGTAACACACGACCTGTTTCTACTCGGTAATAAGGAGTAGCAATAAAGCCATAGGAGTTAACGCGAGCATAGGTTGCCAAAGAACCAATTAAACCTGCGTTAGGTCCTTCAGGAGTCTCTACGGGACAGATTCGACCATATTGGGTCGGGTGAATATCTCGCACAGCAAAACCTGCTCTTTCTCTAGTTAGACCTCCAGGCCCTAAAGCTGAAAGACGACGTTTGTGGGTCAACTCTGCTAGAGGATTGGTTTGATCCATAAATTGAGATAGCTGGGATGAACCAAAGAATTCTTTGATAGCAGCTACCAGAGGCTTGGGGTTGACCAATGCTGCGGGAGTTAAGCTATTGGCTTCACTTACCGTCATCCGCTCCCGAATTATTCTCTCTAAACGGTTTAGACCAACGCGAACTTGATTTTGTAGTAGTTCTCCAACAGAACGAACTCGACGATTTCCTAAGTGATCAATATCATCGGTACTACCACCATCAAACTCTAGATTAATTAGATAAGCAACTGCTGACAAAATATCAGTATTGGTCAGTACTCTAGTGGTATCTGGAATAGTCAAACGGAGCTTTTTGTTTAGTTTGTAGCGTCCAACTCGTCCTAAATCGTAGCGTTTGGAATCAAAGAAACGAGATTCTAATAGCTGTTGCCCTCCACTAACGGTAGGAGGTTCTCCAGGACGTAGTTTACGATATAGTTCTAGTAACGCTTCTTCTTCGCTAGGATTACCTTCTTTGTCTAAGGTTTTTTGATAAAACTCTTGGTGACGAATGCCGTCCATAATTTCGTTGTCACTTAAGCCAATCGCTTTAAGTAAAACCTGTGCTGAAAGCTTACGAGTCTTATCAATTCTGACCCAGACTAGACCATTTTTATCCGTTTCAAACTTGAGCCAGGCACCTCGATTGGGAATTAAAGAGGCGGAATAAGTCCGACGACCATTTTTATCGGTTTCTGCTTTGTAATATACTCCAGGCGATCGCACAATTTGATTGACAATTACCCGCTCTGCGCCATTGATAATAAAAGTTCCGCGATCAGTCATTAGAGGTAGATCGCCGACAAAAACCTCCATTTCTTTAATTTCCCCACTCTCTTTGTCAATCAGACGAGTGGGGACATATACCTGAACATTGTAGGTACTGTCTCGACGTTTTGCCTCTTCCATGGAGTATTTTGGCTCTTTGAGGCGATAATTCTCCCCCATGAAATGTAGCTCAAATTTGCCAGTATAGTCTGTAATGGGGGAAAAGCTATTGAGTTCTTCGATTAACCCCTCTTCCAGAAACCAACGGAAACTAGAGCGTTGAATTTCAATTAAGTCTGGTAGCAGATTGTAAGTCAAATTAGTCATGAAGATGATCGCGAGTTGTACTATTTTTTACTGGTTCGGCTTGGAAGTTAAAGAAACTAGCGTTTTGAGAAAACTTGGTTTATTATTGATTTTTTAATTGAATACCAAATAAACGACAGGCATTAGCCGTAGTCTGCTGGGCAATTTGCTCTAAAGGAGTCTGACGCAACTGAGCAATCTGCTCGGCTACATGCAACACATAAGAGGGTTCATTAGTTTTGCCTCGAAATGGAACAGGAGCCAGAAAAGGACAATCAGTTTCAATTAACAGGCGATCGCTGGGAACTACTTTTGCTGCCATTTGAACCTGTTTCGCGTTTTTAAAGGTTACGATCCCGCTATAGCTGATATAGAAACCTAAATCCAAAAACCATTGAGTTTCTGTTTCATTTCCTCCCCAACAGTGCATAACCCCCTTAACAGAACCCTCTCTCTGCCAAAAATCAGTCAAGACTTCGTTTAATTTTGCTGCCGCATTTCGACAATGAATGATTACTGGGAGGTTGAGTTTCTGCGCTATTTTTAGTTGTTGCTGTAAGACGAGAATTTGTTGTTCCTGATTATCAGCTTTATAAAAGTCTAGCCCTGTTTCTCCAATGGCTACTACTCGGCGATCTGAAGCTGCTAAAGCCTCTATCTCTCTAGCAGTATCTGACTGCCACTGAGCAACGTCTAAAGGGTGCAAACCAACCGCAAACGACAATTCAGGGAAACGATCCGCTATGGACTGTATTCCCTGAAATTCCTTTGGTTCAACACAAGAATGTATTAGATGAGCTACACCTGCTTCCTGCCAGCGTTGCTGTAACGAGTCTAAGTTCCCTTGAAAAACATCAAAATTGATGTGAACATGGGTATCAACTAACTGCATGTATACTTGGTGTATTGCTTTACTAGTTTGAGTTCTGCTCACGTTTGGGTAACTGAATTTAATAATTTCCCAAACATGGAACAGTAGGCGCTGCATTTAGCGCAAATAGCTTATTCCTAAGCAGCCATCGCTTTCTTCAAGACTCTAGATATGCGAGACTTTTTTCTGGCTCCATTATTACGATGAAGCACCTTCCGCTTAACCGCTTTATCAATTTTGCTGTAAGCTTCGGACATAGCCTGATTCACAAGCTCCATATTTTCTGGGTTAGGTTCGGCTGTATAGGTTTCTACCGCACTAAAATATTTTTTGGTCAGGGTTTTAAGTGAAGATTTGTACGCTTTGTTGCGTAGACGATTGCGTTCTGCCGTTCTGATACGTTTAATTGCCGATTTAGAGTTAGCCACAGTTTTTTAAACAGAAATTTTGCTTTGTAAGTAATTCTGAAAGTAATTATAGAATTGGATTTTACATCCTATCAATTGTTTTACTTTATTGTCAAGTCAAGAAAATGATTGAGTTGTCTAAAAATATTTAGTCTAGATTAATCTAGTTTACACAATTGAGGAAAAAAGCCGCGGACTATAGATTCACGTTAAGCTATGAAAGTAGTGGATTTCTTACTGTAAAGATTTATATAATAAATTTAAAGTAAAAGCTCACTTCTGTGCACAAGCTTAGATGGATATGGGGATCTCGATGCTGCGAATAATTGATCGGCAAACTGAGGCACAAATAGAATTAAAGCGTATCGGCGATCGCAATAATGGTGATGAGATGCAGCCTAAAGAAGCGATGGTACGAGAAATTGTTACCAACGTTAAGAAAAATGGCGATCTCGCTCTACTAGAATATACGGAAAAGTTTGATCTTCAAGTATATACGGCTGATCAACTAAGGGTTACTGGTTCAGAATTAGATGCTGCTTATCAGCAAATCTCGAAGGATCTCTTGCGTGCTATCCAGGTAGCCCGCCATAAAATTGAGGCTTTTCATCGTCAGCGAGTTCCTAAATCTTGGGTCCAGTTTGAAGAAGACGATGTGGTTTTGGGAAAACGTTATACTCCTGTGGACAAAGCAGGACTTTATATTCCTGGAGGAAGGGCTTCATACCCTAGTACAGTGCTGATGAACGCGATTCCAGCGAAAGTGGCTCAAGTTCCTCGCATTGTCATGGTTACTCCTCCTGGACAAGACGGTAAAATTAACCCAGCGGTGTTAGTAGCCGCACAAGAAGCTGGGGTAGAAGAAATTTATCGAGTTGGCGGAGCCCAAGCAGTCAGTGCCTTGGCTTATGGCACAGCAACTATTCCCAAAGTTGACGTAATTACCGGACCTGGCAATATTTATGTCACCCTCGCTAAAAAGATGGTCTACGGTACGGTGGGCATAGATTCCTTAGCAGGACCCTCTGAAATACTGGTCATTGCTGACGAACAGGCTAATCCGATACATGTTGCCGCGGATTTATTAGCCCAGGCGGAACATGATCCCATGGCAGCAGCGATTCTCATAACTACTAATAGGGAAATTGCACAACAGGTACAAGAAGAAGTTACCAAACAGCTCACTCATCATCCTCGTAAGACTTTAACGGAAAAAGCGATCGCTCATTATGGTCTGATAGTAGTGGTGAATTCTCTGACAGAAGCGGCTGAACTTTCTAATTTATTCGCCCCCGAACACCTAGAGTTAGAGGTGGCAGAACCTTGGGAATTAGTTGAACATATTCGCCATGCAGGAGCAATCTTCATTGGTAATTCAACTCCAGAAGCGGCAGGAGATTATTTAGCAGGACCCAATCACACTTTGCCAACTTCAGGAGCCGCCCGTTATGCTTCGCCATTAGGAGTAGAAACCTTTATGAAGCATTCAAGTTTAATTCATTATTCTCCAACAGCTCTGAAGAAGATGTCTAGTACCATTCAAATTCTGGCTGAGGCAGAAGGATTACCATCTCATGCTGATTCAGTGAGGTTGAGAACTGAGTAAATCGGTAGTAATGATCTTGGAAATTGCTATGACTTTCAGTTGTTATTTGTCAGTCATAGTTTTTTTGGCTGATTTTAATATTATGAAATTTTATTGACGGCAAGCCCCCTTTATCGATTTGATGTCTATAGAGATGTTTGTCAATAGAAAGCTATGTCATTGATCATTTTTACTGGCCTTGATGGAATGTTGCTCTCCGCAAGAGAACTTGATTACCAAAAAACGACAATAGTTTTTCAGGAGTTGAAACAGAAAAATATTCCTCTAATTCCGACAACAAATAGAACCCGTGCCGAGGTTGAAGAATTATTGCAAAAATTTAAGCTAGTTACTCCTTTTATTGTCGAGTACGGCAGCGGTATTTTTATACCCCAAGACAACAGTCGCTTTACTGCTCCAGAAACAAATATCTTAGACAACTATCATTTACATCAGCTTGGCTGTAGTTATACAGAAGCAAGAGCAGGACTAAAGGTAGTACAGGAAGAAATTAATAAAATTTTGCGGGGTTTTGGAGATATGGATGAAGAGAACATTCAATCTTTGATTAACGGCTCGAAGATGGCAGCTCACAAAGCTAAGGCAAGAGAGTTTAGTGAATATTTTCTGACTCCTAATAGACTAGAAATTAAACAGCTAGAGAAGGTGGCTGAAGAATATGGTTTTAAGATACTCCCAGGAAGTAATTTGTCGTTGATCATGGCTCAAGGAGCAAGTAATAATCAAGCTATACAGTGGTTAACTCAAAATTATCAAACTAACGATGCTAAAAATCCTCAGACAATAGGTTTAGGCTGTACTGAACAAGATTTGGCAATGTTAGAAACTGTAGATATACCAGTGATAATTCCCACTGAAGAGGGAGTCGCTCCTTGTTTTGCAGATAAAGATTGGCAAGTTGCGGCAAATACAGGCACTCTCGGTTGGATAGAATCCATGAGACAAGTTTGCGATCAATATTCAAGTTTAATTCTATAGTTTAGTTTGCTACAAGAATAGCGATCGCTCTCATCATTGTGGTAGTGATCATTTCTTCCTGATCCCTTATCTCTTTAACCCCCTGTCCTTTTTTGTGCAATAATTCATAAAAGAAAGATATTTTAATATTTGCTTAACATAAAGCAATGAATGAGTCAGCTAAAGAAGAACAATTAACACCAGAAGAAACCCCAGCCCAAGAAGAAAAGCTCTCCAAAGAAAAAACCTTGGCAGAGCAAGCTCCTCCTAGCTATGAATGTCGCTCTTGTGGCTATGTATACGTACCATCGAAGGGAGATAATCAAGGAAAAGTTCCTGCGGGAACCCTGTTTACCGATTTAGCTAATGACTGGCGTTGTCCTGTTTGTGGCGTTCGCAAGACTCAGTTTATCAATATTGGAGCACAGGGTGCACCATCTGGCTTTGCCGAGAATTTAGACTATGGCTTAGGAATTAATCGTTTGACTCCTTCCCAGAAAAACATCCTAATTTTTGGGGCGTTGGGTATAGGTTTCCTGTTTTTTCTTAGTCTATACGGTTTGAACTAGTCTCCATGACTTGACTTTAAATACTTAACTTTAAGTATTTATGATGAGAAAGAAAATATCTTAATTAACTAGTTAATGGGGCGTTGGTGAATCAAAGTATGATTTCATAATTTTGTTTTATTCAACTAAATTTAAAATGCTTAGAGCTTAAAGCTTGAAGCTTAAAGCTACGAAAAGAAACATTATATACGTCATACATAAAATCACCAACGCCGTTAATGGAT
>CALLPS010000394.1 GCA_938015355.1 uncultured Pleurocapsa sp. | reverse complement strand
AAGATGTAATACTAAATCCGCTTGGCAAAGGTAGTGTTTAATTTATTCATAATAGTTTTTTCATGAAATTCAGAATAACTATTACTCGTTACTCATTACTCATTACTCATTACTCATTACTTAATTTTTTAAGTAACCTATACGAAACGGATTTAGTATAAGTCGTGCTTTAGCTAAATCTGAAGAAGATATTGAAGAAATAGAACAGATTATCAATACAGCGAAGAAACAAAAAGAAAAGAGAATTATTAACGTAGAAACCGATTCAGTTGGCAATTAAAGAATTTAAACAGTTTTTATAATTTTTTTATAATTTTTTTATAATTTGCGATCGCCTTGATCCACAAACAAGCAATGCTGATAGAAATGCGATCGCTGAATTTACCCAACTTCAATAGAAATATTATCTGGCAAAGGAAACAATGTTTATTCCCGAATTAATCAAAACGATATACTTTTTAGAGACATAAAAATAATTATTATATGAATATTCTGAGCGATCTTTTCTTTCCCAAATCAAAAAAAAACGTAGATGACGACACAGCCAATGGATTACCCGCACTAAATCGCAATCCTCGTGGTATCCAGATTAAGTCTGCACCAGAAATCACCAAAATGCGTAATTCAGCCAAGATTGTCGCCACGGTGCTAAAAGAGATCCAGGAGATAACTAAACCAGGAATGACAACCGCAGATTTAGATGAGTATGCCGAAAAACGGATTCGTGAGATGGGTGCCATTCCCAGCTTCAAAGGTTACTATGGCTTCCCCGCTTCTATTTGTGCCAGTGTAAATAATGAAGTGGTGCATGGTATCCCCAATCGGAAAAAAGTAATTCGTCGGGGAGATGTTTTAAAAGTGGATACGGGGGCGTATTGCGACGGGTTTCATGGCGATTCTTGTATTACCATTGCTGTGGGGAATAAAGTGTCAAAAGATGCGGCTAAATTAATTAAAGTGGCGGAAGAGGCTTTATATAAAGGAATTGAGCAAGTAAAAGCAGGGAATCATTTACTCGATATTGCAGGGGCGGTAGAAGATCATGTTAAAGCCCATGGCTACAGTGTGGTAGAGCAGTATACTGGTCATGGTGTAGGGAAAAACCTTCATGAAGCACCATCTGTATTTAATCATCGTACTAAGTGGATGCCTAACGTTAAGTTAAAAGCGGGCATGACTTTAGCAATTGAACCAATTCTTAATGCAGGTTCTAAACATACTAGAGTTTTACAAGATCGCTGGACAGTAGTTACGGTAGATAACAATTTATCGGCTCAGTTTGAGCATACTGTATTAGTGACCAAAGATGGCTATGAAATTCTCACAGATCGCAATTTAGTTTAAACTCAGTTCGGGTTAAGACAATACCCAATAAATTAATCTAGACGCACTAGTAGTGCGGCAATGGTCACTATCTGTAACCAACTACCAGACTTAATCAACAAAATATTTTGACTTACCAAAATTGCGATCGCTAACTTTTAAATCTTCCCAGACTTGTAGTAATGTTCTAGTTATGAGAAAGTGAGCTTTAAGTTCTTAAAGTGGATGATTGCGAGAGTATTTATGAACAACATCTGGTTATTGTGGGAAATTCCTCTAGCTTTATTATCTTTTGGCTTTAATAAGATAATGAAATTTGCGATCGGTAATTTATTTACTGTCTATCTTGCTATTAATAAAAAGAAAGCTTCTCAATGGCGAGTATTATCGGAAAAAATGATCCATGCGCCATTGATTTTACCTGTTTTGATGACCAAAGGGCCTCGCTGGAATACCCATGCTGTCATTGGTACCTTAGGCCCATTTAAAGTAACAGAAACTATTGCTATTGATTTGGAAACTGCCAATCAATCTTCCCGCTCTTGGATTGCGGTTATTTATAGTTTTCCTGGCTATAAGACAGTTACTAGTATTGAATCTGAGCAAATTTCTGCTGCTGACTCTTGGCATACTGTCCAACTTCCTGCGGGTAAATACTCTTTAGGAGTTCGTTATTATAATCGAGCCGACACGATTAACTATCCTAGTATAAAAGTTGATAATCAATTATTTGTCGAACCCTATAATGTTCCCCAAGATATTAATAACTATTATCATAATTTAATTGAAGCTAAAAACTGGTTTTATTCCAGTCTACATTACTATATTTTTACTATCCTCAAGCTACGTAACTACTTGCCAGAATCCTTTGTTCGTCGGGAATATTTGCCTGTTGGAGCGCCAGCAACTCACTTTTCCTATAATTACTTAGACTCGCAACAAAGTCTAGAAATAGTAACTGATTCTGAAATTATTAAGCAATTTGATATTTATTTTACTCTTTATGATCGTTCTAGTTTACCCTTATCTTGGTGTGTCATCACCGAACCAAAATATATTTTGCCACCACCGAAAACTAAAGGTTATTTCCTGTTGAGAATTCGACCAAAACCTGAGTTTTCCAAGACGAATATTATAGTCGAATCTAATTTATCTGAGGTCAATAGTTCAAGGCAACATTTAAAGATTGTGAACCAATAAAAAAGCCCAAAAAGAAAAACGATCGCTCTTACTAAAAAAGCGATCGCACAAGATGTTGTTTAATTTCTAGAGACAGAAGCTTAAAATACTACCTTTTTAGCTAATCCTAATACTCGTAAGACTTGAATTACCCACCAGGTAACGTCTATTTCCCACCAGCGTTGACCAGCTTTAGCAACACGAGGATTGAAGTGATGGTTATTGTGCCAGCCTTCACCGTAAGCTAGAATTCCAACCCACCAGTTATTAAGAGAGCCATCTTCACACTCAAAGTTTTTGTAACCCCAGAAGTGAGTGGCAGAGTTAACTAACCAGGTACAATGCCATAAGGTTACCGCTCTGACGAAAATACCATAGACAACCCAAGACCAACCGCCTAAAGCGTATAAAGCAAGACCTAAAGCAATTTGGAGAGGAATAAAGTTCTTGTTTACCCAACGATAGTAGGGATCTCTATCGGTGCGGGGTGCATATCTTTTATATTGATCGTAATCAAAATACTTATCTTGTTTGAACATCAACCAACCCATGTGACTCCACCAAAAACCTCTTTTTGCAGAGTAGGGGTCTTTGTCGTTGTCTTCTGTATGAGCATGGTGCAAGTTATGTCCTGCTACCCAAAAAATCGGGCCGCCTTGTAATGCCAGTGCGCCAAAAGTAACGAAAATCCGTTCTAACCACTTGGGCACTTCTAAACTGCGGTGAGTCAAGATGCGGTGATATGCCAAGCAAATACCGATACTACCAGTTAGCCAATGGAAAAAAATGGCTACTCCCAAAGCAGACCAGGAGAAAAACCAAGGTGCAGTCAAAGCGATTAGATGGAAAGCTCCAAAGAAAATTATGTTAACCCAACAGAGTTCTAGCTTTTCTTCTGTCTGAGTCGATGCCTGACTCTTGGGAGCAATCAATTGCTGTGTCATTACTAAACTTGTCCTAAAATATTTTAAGGTTAGAGGCTACGCACTCTGCACGTACCCTGTCGGACTCTCGCTTTTGCTTATATCTAAAAAATGCTAAATCAAAATAAGTCTTGCAAGTGCCACTTACATATCGAATTGTAACAGTTGTTTTTCACTAATGCAAGCGTTACTTACATTATTTTCGTTTAAACTTGTGGACAGAGAAAATATTTATCCCACTAAAATAAAGAAAACTAACTGAAGTTAATACTTTTTGGCGTTATCGAGTTCGCTCAAATACTGACTCTATTATTTTATGTCTACTCCTCGAAAGTCCACTAAAGCACGTCTGATTGAAGCTGCCCTAGATTTATTTGCAGAACGGGGAGTCACAGAAACTACGACAAAAGCGGTTGCCGAACGCGCCCAGGTGAATGAAGTTACCCTGTTTCGTAATTTTGGCAACAAGTACCGCTTGCTTTTAGCCGTGATTGAAGATTCGGCAGTATTTGCCAAATTGGTTCACGCCTTGGTAGAAGAGGCTAATGCGAAAGACAATGTGGCAGATTTCTTACTTGAATATGCCCAAGAGACTCTACGTACTCTCAATAAAGCACCAGATTTAGTCCGTTCGATTGTCGGGGAATCGGGAAACTATCCGATCGAAAATAGAATGGCTTTGGGCAAAGGATTAAGTGAAGCAAACCGTTATGTAGCAGAGTATTTAGAAAAAGCGATCGCCGAAGAGAAATTACAGAGTGATTTAACATCTGAACAGATTATCAATTTGATTAATTTTTTGCTGGTTGGCTATTTTATGGTGGAATCAAGTACCGAAGGTTATACCTATTGGGATGAACAGCATGATTTCTTAACCAGCTTGGTAACTATATTTTTACAGGGATCTTTCTCTGGTTGGGAAAGTAGCCCCCAGGTGACGGAAACTAGCATTGTTAGGGTTGAGCCGAAGGAAATCGCCGATTTACCTGCTAGCTTAGTGCGATCGCTTTTTCGGAAGGCAAAAAAAACAGGCAAGCAAGAGTATGCTCTGATATACGTATTATTTGGGGCTGGGTTATCCGCCACCGAGGCTTTACATTTAGAGAGATCGCATTCTGTAGTCGAGCCGCAGCAACACATATTGCAAATTAACTATGGTCAAGAGAGACAAGTTCCTCTAAATCATTGGATCATGGGCTTTCGCTATGGTTCAACGAGTGTAAACCCTCTAATTCAATGGCTGAAAAGCCGTAAAGATGAAGAACCAGCCATTTTCATTAATGATGCAAGTGACGCTATCACCCCAGAGGAGTTACAAACAATCTGGGATAATTTAACCTCGGATCTACTAACTCCTCAAGGAGAATGTCCCACAATTGAACAAGCACGACAAACTTGGTGTGTAGAAATGCTGATGCGAGGCATTGAATTAGAAGATCTCAGTATTCTTAGTGGCATGGATGTAAAACAACTACAGCAATATGCCCAAAGAGCCAGAAACAAAGCGGCATTAGAATCAGCCGCCCGTTTAGATCAGAAAAAAAACTTAAGTTAAATAAACTAAATAAACTAAATTAGCGATCGCAATTCCGCTTTATAGCAGGAAGTCTTTCTCCTGAATTATTAGTCCGATAGGCAGTCAAAACAATACCGCCATCTTCTGTAACCTTTATACCCCTAGCTGGTTGAATTTTACCATCACTTGTGGCGATCGCTGAAGGAATACTAGAAAGAGAGTTTGCATCTTCTCCATTGATATAGATATTTTGCGAATCCATTGCCAAATCTGGCGCAGGAGGAACCCCACCTTTCCCTTTAATGGTGAAACCATTTTTCGCGGCTAGTTCCCTATTAGCTTGACAAGCCTGTGCTGTTGTTTGTTCTGGGACAACTATATTGCTCGGTAATTCCGTTGCTCCCTGAATCGGATTAATATCAGGGGTATCTATCGTCACATTACCATCTAAATTAAATTGGGAACTAGCATCAATATCATTAGTTCCATTCCCTGCCACCGCAACACCTTCACTGATACCAAATAAAGACTCAGCGTTAATCGTAATATTACCACCATTTCCCTGTTCGGCGATCGCAATAATATCATTTCCATTGCCATTACTAGGAAAAGCCGTAATAAACCTACTATTTATAGTCAAATTTCCACCATCTGCCGATTGAAAGGCACGAGCAGAAATAAAACTATCCTGTTCAAGAGTTATGTCTTCAACAATTTGTAACTCAATATTACCTGCATTTCCTAAACCTTCCGTTAGAGTAGATATCTCACCATCATTAAATAAATTTAAGGCTTTAGTCTTGACGTTGATATTTCCCCCTGACGAGTCATTGCCTGTTATGGCTTGAATACGAGAACCATCGCTAATATCAATTTGCTCAGCAGCATTAACATTAATACTTCCTGCTGTTCCTTCTCCTTGTTCAAAAGTACTAGTAGATAATCTTGAACCATTTTTCAAATTGAGCAATGGGGTAGTCAGATTAATATTACCAGCAGTCCCGCTACCTCCTTCGTCCAAATCAGAAGTTATAGCACTACCATCATCAAGAATGATGTATTCATTTGCTTGAATAATTACGTCGCCAGCATTTCCTGCCCCATTAGTTTCGGCAACGATAGAAGAGATATTGTCTAAAAATAGCTTACCAGTATCAATTTCTATATTTCCTGCATCCCCCTCAACTTCTTCTCCCAAAATACCGACACCTGAAATAATAAAACTGCCTTCGGTTAAAGATACTTCATTGGCGTTGATTGCTATGTTGCCTGAATTACCTATTCTTTGAGTATCTGATAGAATTTGAGACTCATCATTCAATGATAATTTATCGGCGTTAATGGTAATATTTCCCGCATTGCCATTGCCCTGTTCAAAAATTACCTGAGACAGAATTTCTCCAGCATCATCAAGTTCTACAGAACCCGTGGCATTAATGATGATGTCTCCCGCATTTCCCTGTCCGATGGTAATAGTCAAAATTCCACCACCACCAGTAAAGAATATATCTTGGGCATTAATGGCAACAGTTCCAGCATCCCCTGTTCCACTAGTTTCTCCTTCCCCAAACTCCCCTCTGACAAAGCTCTTAAAACCACTTGGTCGTCTAATTGTGACCCCAAAGAACTCAGATACGCGAGTTATGGCATCTCCTCTCTGGTCAGCACGGACAGTCTCTTTGGCATTTACCGTGATATCGCCAGCATCTCCTACTCCTCCAGTAATAGCACTTAATCCTGCACCATTAGATAAGAAAAGAGAGTCTGTATTTACAGTAATATCGCCAGCATCACCAACAACATTGGGAATCGACTCGTCATTTGCCGTCAGACCGACATTCGTTACCGCCCCTCCAGCGCTACCGTCGAAACTAATATTATTAGCATTAATTTCAATATCTCCTCCATCTCCTTGTCCCAAGGTACTGGCAATTAAGACAGAAGCTTGATCATCATTAACAAGATCATCAGTAAATTCGATAGTTGTCGCATTAACAAAGATATTACCTGCGTCTCCAACACCCTCTGTTGCTGTAATAATCTGGGAATTGTCTTCTGCTAGGAATAACGATTCCACGTTAATGGTAATGTCTCCTGCTTGGGCTTCTGGCGAACCTTGCCCCGATTCAATACCACCTAACAGTATGCTTTCTTCTGACAGAGAAAAGTTGCTAGCATTAACATTGATAAATCCTCCTCCAGCATCTCGAACTGCTACTAGTGCCTGTTGGTTTAACGATACATTCCCTTTAGCAATATCCTCAGGAAAACTAAAGCTGTTATCTGGCTCAATCATAATGATTCCTGTTGCCGACAAGCCTCCTAAATCGACCCTGCCTCCAGGTGCAGTTACGATTCCACCATTAAAATTAACATCCCCACCTAACAAACTTAGATTACTTCCTGGGGTTACTTCTAAACCTCTACCATCATTAGCTACAGAATTATTAACTATATCCCCTGGATTATCCCGAAAACCTAAACCAATTGGTGCATTAACCGTTAACAAGGGCGGATTTTCCAAATCTGCTGCGCTAAACTCCCCACCTTCAAACAAAATACTACTGGCTGTGCTGCCATAAAAGGAGCCACCGATATTTAGACTGGCATTCTGTCCAAAAACAATTCCTGCGGGGTTAATTAAAAACAAACTTGCATTACCATTAGCTCTAATTAATCCATCGATATTAGAGACATTTCCCCCTGTAACTCTAGATAAGATATTGCTGATATCATTAGCGTTATTGAAAAAAGCTTCGTTACCCGTGGGTACAGAAAAATCTTGGAAACTATGAAACAGATTTCCGCCTCGGGTTTCTCCTCCCGTTATTTCCGCAACATTACCATTTTGCTCTACCTGTGTATTAACTGTGTTATCTATGGTGACCTGAGCTAATGAGATTTCGCTAGTAGCGCAGAGAGAACTCACGGTAAAGAGGGAAAGCTGCAACAGAGGAGTTTTAAACATAACAGTATTATTATGCCTGGGTTAATATTTGCAAGAATACTACCATTCTTAGCGGTTATTTTTGTATCTAGCTAAAGCATTATTAACTGACGTTACGCATAATAACGACAAAAGAATAGTTTCAAGCAGGTATGAAAACAAATCAATTAATCCTTTCAGAAATCCGATTTAGATAAGCCCGTGCCATATAAAAACAAGCGATGGATTTGCCGTCTATTGGTTCTCCTGCCAGAATCGCCGCCTCTAATTCAGAGTCTGTCATTAATACCACCTCGATATCTTCATCCTCGTCTTGCTGTGGCGGCACTTCCAACTTTTCTAAATCCTGTGCCAAAAAAGCATAAATATATTCATCAGAATATCCAGGTGCTAGGATAAATTTACCCATATCCTGCCATTTACTGGCACTATAGCCCGTTTCTTCCTCTATTTCCCTTTTAATTGTCTCAAAAGGAGATTCATTCTCTTCCACCGTCCCCGCAGGAAATTCTAATAATCGACCTTCAACGGTAAAGCGATACTGTTTAACTAAGACAAATTTACCGTCAGCAGTGACAGGAACAGCCAAAGCGCCCCCAGGGTGGCGAATACATTCCCATTCTCCCGCGACACCATTAGGCAAACGCAGTTTTACTACTTCATAATTAAACTTGCGACCTTTATAGGATAGCTTCTGTTCTAAAATTTCTGCTGGTTCGTTACCTACGGACATGATAATTTTGTTGATATTGCCTGGATTGCACAAATATCATATCTTGGCATTGCTGATCTAAATTATAAAAATATAAAAATAGGAATTTGCTATGGCTGGAAAACGGAAATCCAAACAAAATCAGATGGCATATCAGGAGTTTGGCGCTGATAACTCTCAAGCTTTACAACGAGGAGTACCTGATTTACCGCCTAATCAACAAGATCTTAGAATACAGGCAACGCGATCGGGACGCAAAGGCAAAACCGTCACGATCATCACAGGATTGCAACATAATCCTGAAACCCTGACTAAACTTTTGAAGAAGCTAAAAAGTCAGTGTGGTAGTGGTGGGACAGTCAAAGAGAATACCCTGGAAATTCAGGGAGATCATAAGCAAAAGCTGTTAGAAGTTTTGACCAAACTAGGCTATAAGGCTAAAGTTAGTGGTGGTTAATCGGGAATACCAATGATTTATTTTTACGTTTAATTATGTAATTATGTTGGTCTTTGGATTTATCTGACAACTGATAAATCAAGAAAGTTCGCTTTATCTGAGAAAATACAGATATTTATATTTATAAGTTCTTCTATTCATTAAGGATCAAACATCTTGTCTCAATACTCAACGCTACAAACGGAATGTTTGTCCGTATTCTCTAGTTTTTTGTGCCTGACAACAGTATTGATAGCTAAAAATGCTGTGGCGCAAGCAGTACCTAATACAGCTCAAGATCCTGAGACTGTCCAGCCCAATGAACCTACTGGAAGACAAAAACAGCGATCGCCCACTCCTGTATTTTCTGGTCAACAAATGCGCTCTGATGCCATTGTTCCTGTGGGAAATGGGGAAACTATCACTAAGATTGTGGTGCGGTACCTAGATGCTGATGGCAATTTAACTCAAGGAAAAACTAAGCCCAAGGTGATTACGAGGGAGTTCGCCCTCCAGCCAGGAGATATATATAATGCGGAGTTGGCAAGAGAAGGTTTACGAGGAGTTTTAGATCTGACAATTATCGATCGCGCTCGCCTAACTCTAGAAAAAACCACAGGAAATCAGGCAGTAATGGCGATCGCTGTTGAAGAGAGCGGGAGACTATCGATTGGCTTTAGTTTAACTTTACCACCTCCGACGGCGCTCCAAGGGCCAGTTAAACCAATTACGGTTAATGCTATTTCTAATAGTCCCAGTGGCTTTGGTGGGGGAGTTCAAGTCGGCTTACTTAACCTGGGGGGGGACAATCAAGAACTAGATTTGGGATTGGAAGGTGGAACAGAAAAAGCGAGCTTAAATCTGGGATATCGCAAGTTTTTTAAACATGATCAGGGTATTGGAGTCAACTTTTTCAATCGCAGGGGCATCGAGGCTGAATTTGATGGAGGAGAAGTTGAGGTAAACCTGGATAGTAATGGCGATCCTTGGGTGACTCGTTTGGGTGGCGGAGTCGAGTATTTCCGCCCCCTCGCCAAAGATTTACAGGGTGCAATCGGACTTTCTTATCAACGAGTATCGATTAGAGATGGTGCATTTTCTACTGATATTGAGAGTCTGGATGAATTAGGTAATCAGCTTACAGTTAGTGATGATGGACAAGATGATGTCTTGACCCTCAATTTTGCAGCGGTACTAAATAAACAAAATAACTTAGTTAATCCCACCCGTGGTTACAAATTGGAATTTGGCAGTGATCAGTATTTTCCTATTGGAGAGGCTGATATTTTAGCTAACCGTTTAGCGGCTAACTACACCCAATATATTCCTGTTCCCTTATTTGGCTTTACTAAAGGTGCTAGAACCCTAGTACTTAATCTCCAGGGCGGAACTATTTTAGGAGATGCAATTCCTTATGATGCTTTTATCTTAGGTGGTTCTAGTTCAGTAAGGGGTTATGATCGCAGTGAAATTAGTACTTCTCGCAGTTTTATTCAAGCCAGTGCGGAATATCGCTATCCGATTATTGACTTTAATGCCTTTAAGAAAGTTATTAAGGTTGGTGGCAGTTTATTTATCGATTATGCCAGCGATTTAGGTTCTGCTGATGCGGTAATTGGTCAACCTGCGGTGGCTCGCGATCGCCCTGGAGACGGTTTGGGCTATGGTTTAGGCTTGCGAACCCTGACCCCCATTGGAGCAGTGCGAACAGAATTTGCTCTTAATGATAAAGGTGATGCGGAGTTTATTTTTACAGTGGGCGATCGCTTTTAAGCAAATTACCAAGACATATGTCAAAAGATGTCAAAAGAATAGATTTAATGTTGACAACACACGCTAAAACATGGGTGAAATTTGGCAGAATAAGCAAAAAACTTTAATCATATCTAGACTAAAATCAATTAGAGTGATGATCAAATGGAATAACCTCAATATTTCTGCTTTCAGGCATCTTTTGGCAGGCAAACAATAGTACTACTAATAGTATAGCTGTCGATAAACGGTTAATCAGAGTCAGGAAATCACTGGACACAACTTTTATACCTTTAAAACACCACGTATTTTTATAGTGAGACAACTAAGTGGTAAATATTTCCGTATTATTACAGGTACAAAATTGGCACACTCCAATTAAAATCGCCACAAGCTATAGCTAAGTATAAATACGCTCCTAATTATAGTCGCAATTAGATATCCTTAAAATAATCTAAAATCGTTACTTAAGTTAAAAAAAGCAGAGGAATAATGCAGTTTACTACTCCTCTGCTCAACTAAGCAATTATGTCAATCTAACACTAAGCTATAATTGGTTCAGCATGTTGACGATACCATTCGATAGTATTTTTCAAACCTTGTTTAAACTCAGTTTCTGCGACAAAGCCAAACTTATCTTTTGCTCTTTGAGTATCTAAACAACGACGAGGTTGACCATTAGGCTGATCGGTTTGCCAAACAATCTCACCTGAAAAACCCATTAAATCACAAATGGTTTCTACGAGATCCTTAATCTTGACTTCGTGATTTGTGCCGAGATTAACTGGTGCGGCCTCATTATATTTTTGAGTTGCCATCACAATGCCCCGTGCGGCATCCGTGGAATATAAAAACTCACGGGTGGGACTGCCATCTCCCCATGCAGGGAACTCCTTGTCACCCCGTTGCTGTGCTTCGTGAACTTTACGAATCAAGGCGGGAATTACATGAGAACTTCGCGTATCAAAATTATCTTCTGGACCATAAAGATTAACAGGTAAAAGATAAATACCGTCAAAATTATATTGTTGACGATAAGCCTCTAACTGTACCAAAAGAGCTTTCTTGGCAATACCATAGGGCGCGTTAGTTTCCTCTGGATAGCCATTCCACAAGTCGTCTTCCTTAAATGGCACAGGAGTAAACTTGGGATAGGCACAGATCGTTCCCACACAGACAAATTTCTCCACCCCTTCTTGATATGCCGCATGAATTAACTGCGTCCCCATCATTAAATTGTCATAGAACAATTCAGCAGGCTTTTCTCGGTTCAAACCGATGCCACCGACGTGGGCAGCTAAATGAACCACAATATCTTGCCCTTTAACTGCTTGCTGGCAATTTTCCCACTTACATAGGTCTAATTCCCGCGATCTCGGAGTGCTGATTTTGCCGATAGTTGCCCCAGCTTTACATAATTGATCGACCACCTGTTTTCCCAGAAAGCCATTCCCACCCGTAACCAGGATATTTTTGTCTTGTAAACTTAACATTGCTAATTAAGATTGGATACGTCAGTATTTTAAGTAATGAGCCTCTAAATAGCTCATACTAGCAGTATTATTTAATCAACAATTTAATCAACAATGGTGGCAAAATTACGTCGATTGAGAGGGGTATTGTCATCATACTTACTACCGTCAGGAGTAGGTAAGTTTAGATTCACCAAATCAGCGTTAACCATCAGTTGCACTAGTTCTTCAAAAGAAACAGAAGGTTCCCAACCTAATTTTTCCTTCGCTTTGGTTGGATCTCCAATGAGTAGATCAACTTCAGCGGGGCGCAAATAACGAGGATCGAAAGCTACATAGTCATGCCAGTCCAAATTTACATGACCAAAGGCAATATCCAGAAATTCTTTGATTTCATAGGTTTCTCCTGTAGCAACCACATAATCATCTGGCTGTTCTTGTTGCAGCATCATCCACATGGCTTTAACGTAATCCTTGGCGTAGCCCCAGTCTCTTTTAGAATCTAGATTACCTAAATACAATTTCTTTTGTGTACCTTCGACAATACGGGCAACCGCTCTAGTAATCTTGCGAGTAACAAAGGTTTCACCTCGACGAGGAGACTCATGGTTAAACAGAATACCGTTGCAGGCGAAAAGATCGTAAGATTCACGATAGTTAATCGTTTGCCAATGAGCATAAACCTTGGCGCAGGAATAGGGACTACGGGGATAGAAAGGCGTAGTTTCTTTCTGGGGAACTTCTAATACCTTACCGAACATTTCTGAAGATCCAGCTTGATAAAATCTGACTTCAATTCCTGTTCGTTGCTGATAATCTCTCATCGCTTCTAATAGGCGTAGAGTTCCCATGCCGACAGAATCAACAGTATACTCAGGAGAATCGAAACTTACTCTGACATGAGACTGGGCTCCTAGGTTATAAATTTCTACTGGCTTAACTTCTTCTAGAATACGTCTTAGGGTAGTACCGTCTGTTAAGTCGCCATAGTGTAAAAATAATTTTGCGTCTGGGCTGTGGGGATCTATATAGATGTGGTCAATGCGATCCGTGTTAAAGGTAGAAGTCCGACGAATAATGCCATGAACTTCATAACCTTGATCTAATAAAAACTCGCTCAAATATGAACCGTCTTGACCCGTGATGCCAGTGATCAAAGCTACTTTCCGTTCACTCATTTGTCTAATTTACCTACTTACTATTTGTGGTGAGTATTATGTTATTTTTCTTACTATAGTACACAGACTATAAAATCTATTCCGAAATAGTACGGAAAAAGTATACCAGCAAGTGTATTATTTGGAATTTTACGGATGATTGGGGGGGGAATTTCACGATAATATTACTTGATTTACTTGATTAAATTATTTGATAATTTTGCTAATACAAAGTTGGCTAAAGAGTTTCCCTTGATTTAGATCGAAGTGCTCAAAAGCTTAAGTGGGAACATCTTAAGTGCAAAAATCTAGTAAGCACCATTATTATGGGGAAATAAAATTACACCGATAGTCTTATAGACAATCCATAAATCTAGCAACCAGCTATGACTGGTAGCATAGTAGACATCGATCTGCACTCTTTTGGGGTACGGAATATCATTCCTCCCTGATACTTGCCATAAACCAGTAATTCCTGGCTTAATTTTGAGAACAGTATTTATTTTACGACCATATTTTGGTAATTCCTCAGGTACTAAAGGTCTTGGTCCCACGACACTCATCTCTCCTTTTAGGACATTCCAGAATTGAGGAAATTCATCAAGACTAGTTAAGCGCAGAAATCGACCAATATCAGTAATCCGAGGGTCTTGTTTTAGCTTAAAACTCTCTTGAAACTCTTGTCTTATTTGGTCAGAATCTTCCATGATTGTTTCCAATGCTGCGTCAGCATTATCAATCATCGTTCTAAATTTAATGCAGTTAAAAGGTCGATGATTTTTGCCAATTCTTTGTTGAACATAAAAAATCGGACCCTGGGAATTTAGAGCAACCAAGATCATTAAAATCAAATATACGGGAGAAAATATAGTTAGAACAAATAAAGCAAAAACTATGTCAAATGTACGTTTAACTAAATTTCCGTTCAGAACAGAGAAAAGTAATTTCAATCGGTTGAGATTGAATAAAGCACGAACGCTTTTTCTGACTATTCCCTGTACAATTTTGACGGAAATAAGCTGGCTGTTAGCAGTCATCTTACTCCTTCACACATCACACCACACTGTTTAATCATAAATCTATAGAGCTCTGATTGACTGGTAATTTTCCAATCACAGGGAAATATAATATTTATAATTTTTGTTTCCACTCACGATAACAATCCTCAATATATTTTAAATAGGATTGTTTAAATATTGTCGGACTAAACTTAATTGCCTGTAAACGGCAATTTTCGGGATGAATTTTGGTTTGTAACTGTTCAAAAGTTTCCACTGCGTTAATTAATGCTGATGGTTGTTGAACATCAAAGAACAAACCTGTTCCATCTTTTGGGTAATTACGAATATCTTTGACTGTTTCTAGAGCACCTCCTTTGCCGTAAGCGATTACTGGTGTACCACAAGATTGAGCTTCAACTAAAGCGATCCCAAAGTCTTCACAAGCTCCATATACAAAAGCTTTGGCTCTTGTTATGTATTTTTTAACTACCTGATGTGGCTGCCAACCCAAAACCTGAATATGAGGCTCCGCTAGTTGACGTATTTCTGATAATTGTGGACCTTCTCCAATAATGACTAGGGGTTTTTTTAGTTGATTAAATGCTTTAACGATTAAGCATATTTGTTTATAACTTACTAATCGTGAAATTGTCAGATAGAAGTCATCTTTTTCTGGCTGAAAGCCAAATTTATCGAGATCAACAGGAGGATAGATTACCTGGGCTGAACGACGATAGCAGCGCCAAATTCGCTTAGCTGTATGGTGAGAATTAGCGATAAAATAATCAACTCGGTTGGCTGAAATGACATCCCAGGTTCGCAGACGATGTAAAATATACCTGGCAATTATCCCCTTGATTCCTTGTCCTTGACGATCGCCTTTTAGGTAATCAAAGGTTAAATCCCAAGCATATCTCATTGGGGTATGACAATAACAAATGTGTAACTGATGGGGATTGGTTAGGACTCCTTTAGCTACGGCATGGGAAGAAGATAATATTACGTCATAATGATTTAAATCTAACTGTTCGATCGCAATGGGCAATAAAGGCAGATACTTCTGAACCCCGTTTAGAGCCTGAGGGAATTTTTGCAGAAAGGTAGTTTTTATTTCTCTCCCAAAGAGATAGCTGTCGGGATTGACTGATTCAAAATCAATTAAGGCATAGAGATCAGCCTCAATATGCTGCAAAATCTCTCGCACTACCAATTCTGATCCTCCCTTTGCTTTAGGAGTCAACCACTCATGCACCAAAGCATAATTTAATTCCACTGTTGCTCACAAAAATTAACGTGATTTTGAATAACGTCCATATTACACATTAAATGGCGTTATTTCCGAAAATGCTTGCTAATTACGGAGAACTATTTACCATTGATCCTTTTATGGCAGTAGTTTGAGTCTGAGTAATCAATTGCCACTGTTGCTGTTTTTGTCCTAATTTTTGATAAGGTGCTAAATCCAATCGGTTAATAGCATCCTGATCAACTAAGAAATAAACAGGTTTCTCATTCTGCCAATATTGTCGTAGCTGTTCATCCGAGGAAGGAACAATGACGCGATCGCTGTAGAATTCTAAGGAAGGACGCAGGCTAGAATAGGCGCTGTATATTTTCTGGTGAGTCGGGACTTGTCTTTTGAGTACCTCAGCCACTGGTTTTACAGGAAAGGCTTCATTTAATTCCCATAGCCAATGACTAGAGTTGAACAGCAATAATAACGTCAGATAAAAGCCAGTAATAATTACGGGAATGAAGTAACGAGATTGTAGCCAAAGCACTACTGAGGTTAGGGTAAGACTGATTGCTAAGACAACTAAAATCAGGGCTAGCTCTGTTTCTGCGACAACATTTACTAAGCCGTAATAGGCACTTCCGATCCAGCAAATTATCCCTAGTAAACTAAAGGATATCTTCCAGAAATAAGGAGCTTGATTTTTACTCCAAGCCTTGCTTAAGCTAGCTCCTATCAGCAAAGATAACCCAGGATAAACAGGAATTACATACCAAGGTAATTTAGTTGCCATTAGAGAGATCGCCAGCAAATAAATCCCTGTCCAAACTAAAGTTAGTTTTCCCCAACTAAGATGACGATGAGTGAAAGCTAGTTTAACTCCATAGGGCAAGAATATGAGCCAAGGAAGGCTGTATTTGGCAATTTCTGCTAGATAATACCAGACTGGACTTGAATTGCTGCTAACAGGCTCCCAGATGCGGTTAAAAGTCTGGGTTCCTAAGCTAATACCTAAGAATTGATCACCATATTTTAAATATTGTAGTCCATACCAGGCGATCGCTGGCATAATTCCTAAAACCAGACCAATCCATAGGAAAGGATTTCTTAGTGTCTGAGGACTGTCCCAGGCAATAAAGATAAGAATCATCCCCCCCAACAAAACTCCCATCATCATGCCCTTGGTCAAGCAGATTAAGCCAAT